>JASBSE010000499.1 GCA_030149115.1 Winogradskyella sp.
TAGGCAACGATTTATCAAAGGCATTAGGAGCTATGAAATAGTTGTTTGTAAGTGGATTATAAAAAACATAATCATTACTGAAATTAAACGTAAGAGGTAAGTTAACTAACTTGCTATTTAATACAAGATGAGGTAAATAAATATTAGATTTCAAGTTGATATTTCCTGAAGTGTTTTTAACGGTCACTTTGGCGTCAAAATTTTCAAATTCCTTATGATAAATAATAACTTGGTTAAACGGATTGCGAATTGGGTTACCGTTGGCATCGGTATAAAAACGTTTAGTCCAATTACCCTGTATATCAAACTCATAGGTATAGATAATTTCTTCTTGTCTTTTCTTATCTATTCTTCGTACAATTAAACCATTTTTATAATGGTCTTCGCCTTTTAATACCAACTCACCTGCCTTTGAATGTTCATAATTAAAAACAATGAGTATATCTCCTTGTTTTTCATAAGCGTAGGTTCTAATCATTTCACCTTGTATTCTTTTTACCAATCTATTGTTGCTATCGTATTCATACAAAATACCACCGCTGTAAACGAGATTTCCTTTACTGTCGTATTTATATTCTGTAGTACCTAAAGTTGGAGACGTATATGAAACTATTCGGTCTAAATGGTCTTTAGTAACATATTCGTTTGGATTAAAAAATATTTGATTTCCAAGCTTATCATAATATTGGCGAGTAGCTTGAAAGACATCACCTTTTAGTTCGGTTTTATTAAGATTGCAACCTTGAGGCACAGGATTGACAGGCGCATTCACCCAATCTATATTTTGCGCATAACCAATGAAATTTGCACATAGCGTAATGCAGTAGAGTAATTTTTTAATCAAGTTCATAATAAAATATGTGATGTTGAGGTACACAAAGCTACTTTTTAACAAAACAGAATGCTATACGATGAATGTCGTATATTTTAGCTCCGTATCTTTCTATATTTGCTCCTTATTAGGATTAAGAAACATCTATTATATCAATGGTCAATTATATTTTATCGCATACAAAACTATCTAAAACTTCTATTCAAAACACCATAAAGTTACTCAACGAAGATTGTACCATTCCTTTTATTTCAAGATATAGAAAAGAAGCGACTGGCAATTTAGATGAAGTTGAAATTGGCCTGATTGTAAAGTTTAAAGAAGAATTTGAAGCTTTAGAAAAACGAAAAACATCCATTCTAAAAGCATTAGAAGAACAGGACGTCTTAACGGAAAAGTTAAAACAGAGTATTGAGAACGCTGAAGATTTAACCACACTTGAAGACTTATACTTACCCTACAAGAAAAAGCGAAAAACCAAGGCTGAAACCGCTCGTAAAAATGGATTAGAACCTTTGGCTAAAATCCTAATGAGCCAAAACGCTAACGATATAGAATCTATTGCTTATAAGTATGTAAAAGGGGACATATCATCTACTGAGGAAGCTTTAGAAGGTGCCAGATATATTATTGCCGAATGGATTAACGAGCGTACAGATATTAGAAACGCTTTAAGACAGCAACTAGAACGCTTTGCACAGATAAGCACTAAAGTTGTTAAGGCAAAAGAAACCGAAGAAAAAGCACAAAAATTTAGAGATTATTTTGACTGGTCTGAAAGTTTGGGTCGCATTCCATCTCATCGTTTACTCGCTATATTACGTGCAGAAAGCGAAGGTTTTATCAGAGTAAAAATTGAAATTGATGATGATAAAGCCTTAGAACGCATAGACCGAAAAATTATTCGAAGTAACAATGCTTGTGCAGACCAGTTAGAATTAGCGATTTCAGATGCCTATAAACGTTTGCTTTTCCCGTCTTTGAGTAAAGAAGCCTTAAATGCCGCTAAAGAAAAAGCAGACGATGCAGCCATAACAGTCTTTGCTAAAAATTTGAGACAGCTTTTATTAGGCTCACCTATTGGCGAAAAACGTGTTTTAGCAATAGATCCAGGATTTAGAACCGGCTGCAAAGTGGTTTGTCTTGATGAAAATGGAAATCTAAAACACAATGAAACCATCTATCCACACGCACCAAAAAATGACTGGACTGGTGCTTTAAAAAAACTGGCTTCACTTACCGAAGCGCATAAAATTGAAGCCATTGCTATTGGTAATGGTACAGCATCGAGAGAAACGGAAGCTTTAGTTAGAAAAATTCAGTTTAAGAATGACGTTCAGGTTTTTGTTGTGAGCGAAGCAGGTGCAAGTATTTACTCGGCTTCAAAAATTGCACGAGATGAATTTCCTAATTATGATGTTACTGTAAGAGGTGCCGTTTCTATTGGTAGACGTTTACAAGATCCTTTAGCAGAATTGGTAAAGATCGATGCCAAATCTATTGGTGTTGGGCAATATCAGCACGATGTGGACCAAACCAAACTACAAAAACAACTTGGTGTTGTGGTAGAAAACTGTGTAAATGCTGTTGGTGTTAATATTAATACAGCAAGTGTTTCGCTATTAAGCTATGTATCTGGTATTGGACCTAAATTAGCAGAAAATATCATCATGCACAGAACTGAAAATGGTGCGTTCTCATCAAGAAATTTAATAAAAAAAGTACCACGTTTGGGAGGAAAAGCCTTTGAGCAATCGGCTGCATTTCTAAGAATTAAAGAGGCTAAAAACCCTTTGGATGATTCTTCTGTACATCCTGAAAGTTATGCTATTGTTGAAAAAATGGCTAAAGACGAAGGCATTTCAATTAAAGAATTAATAGGAAACAAAAGCCGACTTCAAAATATTGATTTAAAAAAATACTATACTGAAACCGTTGGTTTACCAACACTAAAGGACATTGTAAAAGAGCTAGAAAAACCAGGCTTAGACATTAGAGAAGAAGCGAAAGTTTTCACTTTTAATCAAAATATAAAAACCATAAACGATCTTCATGAAGGGCAACTTTTACCTGGTATTGTAAATAACATCACCAACTTTGGTTGTTTTGTAGATATTGGTATTAAGGAAAGTGGTTTAATTCATGTTTCGAATCTTAGCGACAGCTTTGTTAAAGATGTTAATGAGCATGTACACCTGCATCAACAAATTATAGTAAAAGTCTTGGATGTTGATGTTGACAGAAAACGCATTCAATTGAAATTGCATAAATAGTATTTCGGAAAAACAACTCAATGATTTTTATTGTCTGTAAATTCTTATATTGAAACTTTTATTAACCATCTTAAATTAACTAATGGACGGAATAAGAATAATACTCATCGTCATTGCTGCTCTGATTATAATCGTCAATCTATTTATCAATTTTTCTAATATTTTCAGAATAGTTTCTTACTGTTTTAAATCAAACACATTAGACCAATACTGGAGTTTATTTTTTAAAAACTGTGTAAGTGGCAGAGCACTAATCTCTTCGATATTTGCCATAATTATAGCTGTTATAATTTTTATTATCATTACACCTTTTGTTCTTTTTAGACGTGCTACTATTGGCAAAAAGACTGCTGCTTTAATTGAAGAAGGCATCTTATTTGAGTATCAAGATTTAAACTTAAGCGACAAAAACGTTCATTTTAATTCTAACTTAGAATCACTTACAGGCATTTCTTTAACTAATGATTTAGCAGCAACAGGAAATGTAAAAATAGACGCTACTTTGGTTGTTAGCGAAATACAAACCAAAGTACAAGCTGAGGACAAGACATTTTCTTTTAAAGCTATGCATAATATTACCTTGAATGATGGTAAAGATGCTATTGTACCTGTTTTTATAACAATTGACCAAAAAAGTCATCCTGTTTACTTTGTTTATAACGAAACTCACAAAAATCAATTCAATAAGATAAATAGCAAACTTTACAGCAGAGGATTTAAGTCTATCTATTTTTCAATTTTACCGATGTAAGCGCGAGTTGTTTTAGAAATAAAAGCGCTCAAATAATATAATTTCACCAAGGCAAAAAAAAATTTAAAGTTTTAGCAATTCTGATTTTTTAAGCTGCAGCAGTCCCGAATCGCCCAATTTCACTAACACCTCACTCATTAATAAAAAATCTAATTTACTGATTAAAAGCACCTTAAAACACTCTCATATCATATAAGTTTTCATTTTTGGTTTGATTATTGATACTCTTTTAAATCAATTCAATTCAATCTCTATGAAAAACTTTTACTCTTCTTTTAAGAATCTAGTAGTTTTGTTAGCATTATTCTGCTGCTGCTACACGAATGCTCAAAACGCATCGGAAATTTCTAACACTTACAAAAACTACACAAAAGCTGCCAGAGAGATCGTATATCTACATTTGAATAAATCAACTTATATCAAAGGGGAAGATATTGGCTTTACTGCTTATGTACTAGATAAAAAAACCAGGAAACCTTCTTTAATAACAACAAATCTTTATGTTAGTATTGAAGACAAGGAAAGGAACATTTTAAAGCAAAAATTAATTAGAGTTAAAGAAGGTGTTGCTTCAGATGTGTTTACTCTAGATTCCCTTTTTACCTCAGGACATTACAACATAAAGGCTTTTACCAACTGGATGAGGAATTTTAATGAAAAAAACTATTTCATTGAAACCATCAAAGTAATGGATCCAGATGTTGAAGCATATTACAGCATAGAAACGGTATCTAATGAAATAGATGCTCAATTTTTACCCGAAAGTGGTCATTTGCTAAATAATGCTGTTAATACAATTGGTGTGGCTATAAAAGACTGTAATGGCTATGGTGTTTCGTTTTCTAAAGGTGAAGTGATTGACCAAAACAACAACGTTATTTCGACGTTTGAAACCAATCAATTTGGAATAGGAAAGTTTCAATTAATTCCACAAATAGGAAATACTTACAGCGTAAAAACAAAATATGCCAACAAAGATTTTACTCTCCCTCTAGGTCAAAAAATTGAAAGAAACGGCATCTTACTATCGGTTAAAAAATTAAAATCAAAACTTTTTATATCTGCTATTACTAACAACAGCACTCTCAATTCCGTTAAAAACAAAAAGTACTCACTGTTACTACACAACGGAGATAATTATAAAATTATAGATTTTGTTTTTACAGAGAATACTACGGTCAACAAGGCAATAGACTATAAGAATATTAATCCTGGTATTAATATTTTTACCCTTTTTGATGAAAACACAAGACCTATAGCTGAGCGTTTATTCTTTAACTACGAAGGTTTAGATATTAAAAAACCTCATATAGTTAGCGCTATAAGACAGAAAGACTCTACATTAATAAATATAAACCTTAGCAATATCGATACTGGTACAGATGGTAATGTTAGTATTTCTATTTTACCTAGTAGTACAAAATCTTATAAGAGGCATAATAATCTGGTTTCTTATACATTTTTAGAGCCTTATGTAAGAGGATTGATAGAGCAACCTAAGTATTATTTTACAGAAATTACAGAAAAGAAAAAGTATGAGCTAGATAATTTATTGATAACACAAGGTTGGAGCAGTTACAGCTGGACAGAAATTTTTAATAACCCAAATAAAATAAAATATCCTTTTGAACAAGGCATTACGGTAAAGGCTAATATTCAAAATAGAGATAAAGATATTAGAAATGAAAAAAGTTACGTGATACATCCTTTAAGCGAAGATCCTCTAAAGATTGTACCTGTTGCCAATAATGAAGAAAGCTTCGTATTAGAGAATACTTTTCCTGATGAAAACTCATTTTTTGTTTCTAAAATAGACAACGAAGATAAGCTTACACCTGTTTCTTTATACATGCAATATTTTCCTAGTACAATACCACAATTTAACACCAATAACATACAACTATTACCAAAACCTGAATATAAAACAGCTGAAAGTCTAGACGACCAAACAGACTACAATCTTCTAGAAAGCAATGAAGTTCATAAACTCAGTGAAGTATTATTAACGCACACCAATAAAAAAGACAGCTTAAAGGTTTCTCGCTTTGGTGGGAGAGTTTTTGACATGAGCATTTATGAAAACACATCTTACGACATGACGTTAGAAGAATTTTTAGTTAATAAGGGGCTTTCTGTTAATAAAGATAATCATTCTTTTGCAGTGTCTGCAAAAACATTTCGTATATCACAACCTTTAAAAATCATTTTAGACGGAGAAGAGACGTCTGTTCCTGAGATATTAATTTCTTACAGAGTTTCTAATATTGTTTTTATAGAAATAGATAAAGGCAACCCTGGGATGCCAGGACATCTTGTAATTTACTCCAAAAAAGACAATCCACCTGGCTTTAACAAAAAGACTGTAAGCGAATTTAATTTTCCTCTCACATTTAGTAAAGAAAAAAAGTACTACACACCAAAATTTTACAACTACTCTGATGAGTTTTTTGAAAGTTTTGGAGTTGTGGCATGGAAAGCAAAACACAACATTGGCAATGGAAATATCAGAATTGCAATAGCCAATTACAACAAACCTGTAACTCTTTTCATAGAGGGCTTAACCAGCAATGGCACTTTCATTTCTGAAGAGAAAACCATATCTTTAGAATAAAAATAATTTCTATGAAATCAACAGTAAGACTCGATTTTAATTCATTTTTTTCGGTAATATTCTTATGTATATTAAACTTCTCTTTCAGCCAAGAAGAAGAAAAGCTTGTTAAGTCATACACCGACTATCATAAAACTGCCAGAGAGATTGTTTACTTGCACCTCAATAAATCAACATATTTAAAAGGAGAAGATATTGGTTTTACAGCTTACGTCTTAGATAAAAGAAACAAGAAACCTTCAATCTACACAACCAATCTTTATGTAATTATTGAAGATTCCAACAACAATATTGTAAAACAAAAATTAGTAAATGTAAAAGAAGGTGTTGCTTCAAATATTTTTGAAGTTGATTCTTCTTTTAGTTCTGGTGT
>JASBSE010000527.1 GCA_030149115.1 Winogradskyella sp.
GTACATTGATACTTTTTTGCTAACGATATTTTTAATCACTTAGGGTTATCACTTAAATTTTGTTAGTAGTTAGGGTGAAAAGTATCATAATAAAAGGGCTTCTATAATTGAAGCTCTTTTTTATTTCAATCAAATTGAATCAAAGTTAGTTAGAACAAAAAAGAACTTTTAATACGATTTATTTTTATACTCCAAAATAATTAACCCTATATTTGTTATTTTCGCAAAAACCCCTATTTCTTTTTGTTGATTTTTAGATTATGACAGACATTAAACGCCTTTTTGATTTCCCTTACTATCAACTAAAACATAAACCAAATGCCAAAGCTTTGGTCACTAAATATAATGGCAAATGGACACCAATGTCTACTCAAGAATACATTGATAAAGCCAATGCGGTAAGTAGAGCTCTATTAAGACTTGGTGTACAGAAAAATGACAAAATAGCTGTTATATCTTCAACCAACAGGACAGAGTGGAATATTATGGATATTGGAGTACTTCAAACAGGTGCTCAAAATATTCCTATTTACCCAACCATTTCTGCAGAAGACTATGAGTATGTTCTAAATCACAGTGAATCTATATACTGCTTTGTTTCGGACGAAGAAGTTCTGGATAAAGTCAGAAAGGTTCAGGCAAATACGAAAGTAAAAGAGGTTTATTCTTTTAATCATATTGAAGGTTGTAAACATTACTCTGAGTTATTTGAGCTTGGTAAGGATGATAGTAACCAAAATGAGGTGGAAGCCAGAAAAGATGCCGTAAAAGCTGAGGATTTAGCTACAATTATTTATACTTCAGGTACTACAGGAAAACCAAAAGGTGTAATGCTATCTCATTGGAATATTACAAGCAACGCTTTAGATGCTTCAAAGCGACTTCCTAAAATTGACGGCGAAACAAGAATATTAAGTTTTCTTCCTATCTGTCATATTTTTGAACGTGTACTCATATACATATATCAATATGCTGGAACAAGTATATATTTTGCCGAAGCCTTAGATAAAATTGGAGATAACGCTAAGGAAATTAAGCCACATCTTATGAGTGTAGTACCAAGACTTCTCGAAAAAGTATTTGATAAAATAATGCTTAAAGCAGATGAACTTACTGGTATTAAGCACAAACTATTTTATTGGGCAGTTGAATTAGGTGAAAAATGGGAACCATACAAGGCAAATGGTGCTTGGTACGAATTTAAACTCAGCATTGCCAATAAAATAATTTTTAGTAAATGGCGAGCTGCTTTAGGAGGTGAACTAACCACTATGGTTTCAGGTAGTGCAGCACTTCAACCACGTCTATCTAGAATATTTGGTGCTGCAAAAATGCAGGTTATGGAAGGCTATGGACTTACAGAAACCTCACCTGTAGTCGGTGTTGGCATGTATAGAGACAAGCATTATAAAGTTGGTACTGTAGGTAAACCAATAGATAATGTAGAAGTCAAGATTGCAGAAGACGGTGAAATCTTAATCAAAGGCCCTAATGTTATGATAGGTTACTACAAAGATGAAGAAAAAACGGATTCTGTAATGACTGGAGACTATTTTCATACAGGTGATAAAGGTATAATCGATGAAGATGGTTTCTTGAAAATTACTGGTCGTAAAAAAGAAATGTTTAAAACATCTGGTGGTAAATATATTATTCCTACACTTTTAGAAAATGATCTTAAACAATCTTTGTTTATAGAACAAGTTATGGTTGTAGGAGAAGGAGAAAAAATGCCTTGTGCCATAATACAGCCTAATTTTGATTTTATAAAAGATTGGATTGACCATAAAGGCCATAATATTGGAACTTCAGAGAAAGAAATTGCTACTTCTGAAATTGTGATAAGTCGCATTCAAAAAGAAGTAGATAAATACAATAAGAACTTTGGAAAGTGGGAACAAATCAAAAAATTTGAACTTACTCCTGAAGCTTGGACCATAGACGATGGACACCTTACTCCTACTATGAAAATAAAGCGTAGCGTTATTAGAGAAAAATACGACGCTTTATATGAAAAAATCTATAGACCTTAATAGTTAGTATTTCCTTGGAAAGAATATAATATACTATGCATGCATAATTTTTATTAATTTATTATGCGTGCATAGTATTTTTTATTATATTTGGATCTAACTAAATTATAATGAAGGACAAAACAATAGATTATGTACTGAGAACCACTTGGTTAGCAGTTAACAAAATGTATAACGAAGAGGCTTCAAAATTCGATACAACTATGGCAACTGGTTTTGCTTTATTAAGTATTGATCCAGAAAATGGTACACCTTCTACTTCTCTAGGCCCAAAAATGGGTATGGAAGCCACGAGTCTCTCACGCACCTTAAAATCGATGGAAGAAAAAGGTTTAATAGAACGTAAACCTAATCCAGAAGATGGTCGCGGAGTACTTATTTATTTAACAGAATTTGGAAGAGAAAAACGAGCCTTTTCAAGAGAACGTGTATTAATCTTTAATGACGCTATAAAATCTAATATAAGTTCTGAAAAACTCGAAAACTTCTACGAAGTAGCTGAGCTTATCAATAATATGATTTCTAATAAAAAAATATACAATCAAAAAGAACACACCTTAAAACAATGAGCAAAAGAAGAATAAAGAAAATTGCCATCATTGGTTCTGGTATTATGGGAAGTGGTATTGCTTGCCATTTTGCTAATATTGGTGTCGATGTCTTATTGCTAGACATCGTTCCCAGAGAACTTAATGATATAGAAAAAGCAAAAGGACTTACTTTAGAAGATAAAGCTGTACGAAACCGATTGGTTAATGATGCACTTATGGCTTCAATAAAGTCAAAGCCTGCACCACTCTATCATCCTTCATTTAAAAATCGTATAACCACTGGTAACTTAGAAGACGATATTGCTAAAGTAGCAGATGTAGATTGGATAATGGAGGTTGTTGTTGAGCGTTTAGATATTAAAAAACAAGTTTTTGAAAAGCTTGAGAAATATAGAACGCCTGGTACTTTAATAACTTCAAACACTTCAGGTATCCCGATTAAATTTATGAGCGAAGGCCGAAGTGATGATTTCCAAAAACACTTCTGCGGAACACATTTTTTTAATCCGGCACGCTACCTAAGGTTATTTGAAATTATTCCAGGTCCAAAAACTGATACTTCAGTATTAGAGTTTTTAAATGGTTATGGTGAGCAATTCTTAGGAAAAACTTCTGTCGTTGCTAAAGATACACCTGCTTTTATTGGAAATAGAATAGGTATCTTCAGTATTATGAGTCTTTTCCACACTGTAAAGGATTTAGATTTAACTATTGAAGAAGTAGATAAATTATCTGGTCCTGTGATTGGTCGTCCAAAATCAGCTACTTTTAGAACGGTAGACGTTGTTGGTTTAGACACTTTGGTTCACGTTGCTAATGGAATTAGAGAGAACTGTCCTGACGATGAACGTCATGAACTTTTTGCTTTACCAGACTTCATCAATACCATGATGGAAAACAAATGGTTAGGGAGTAAAACAGGTCAAGGTTTCTACAAAAAGTCTGTTTCTGCAGATGGTAAAAAAGAGATTTTATCTTTAGATCTCAACACTTTAGAATATAGGGAAAATAAACGTGCTAAGTTCGCGACTTTAGAATTGACAAAAACAATTGATAAAGTTGTAGATCGTTTTAAAGTATTAGTAAAAGGAAAAGATAAAGCTGGTGAATTCTATAGAAAAAGTTTTGCCGCTTTATTTGCTTACGTATCTAATCGTATTCCAGAAATTACAGACGATTTATATAAAATTGATGAT
>JASBSE010000544.1 GCA_030149115.1 Winogradskyella sp.
GAAAATAGCAATCATAGGTACAGGGAATTTAGGTAAATCCATCGCAAAAGGTTTAATTACCAACAATGCGATTACCACCTTGTATTTAACGAAACGAAATGTGGATAGCATATCTGAATTTGATGGTTATAAAAATGTGACCATTACAGATGATAACGTTTTGGCTGTACAACAATCAGATATTCTAATTTTTGCAGTGCAACCATCACACTTCGAAGCAATTTTAAGCAATGTAGAAACATATTTAACGGAAAAGCATGTCATCATTTCAACTATAACAGGCTTTACAATCCCAAAAATTGAAGCTCAAGTTGGTACAGATCAATTCATTATTCGTGCTATGCCAAATACTGCGATTGCTGTTGGTAAATCTATGACCTGTTTGTGTAGCAATTCGCAAGGCGAAAAACGTATTAAAATCGCACAAGCTATCTTTAATCGTTTGGGACATTCATTGGTGATTCCAGAAACACAAATGCAAGCCGCAACAGTAGTTTGTGCTAGCGGAATTGCTTTTTGGATGCGTTTGATTAGAGCAACGACCCAAGCTGCAATTCAATTGGGATTTGACTCAAAAGAAGCCCAAGAATTAGCAATGTACACTTGTGAAGGAGCAGCTAACTTACTCATCACCAATGGAGATCATCCAGAAGAAGAAATTGATCGTGTTACTACACCTAAAGGTTGCACCATTGAAGGTTTAAATGAGATGGAACACAAAGGGTTGAGCTCATCTTTAATTCAAGGTATGGTGGCATCATTCAATAAAATTAACAACATTAAAAAAGAACAAATATGAGTCTGTTCAACGTTTATCCACTTTTTAATATTACACCTGTAAAGGCAAAAGACGTCTATGTTTATGACGAAAATAACGTCGAATATTTGGACTTATATGGTGGTCATGCTGTGATTTCTATTGGGCATTCGCATCCAAAATATGTATCAGCAATTTCTAATCAAGTTTCAAAATTGGGCTTTTATAGCAATGCGATTCAAAATCCGTTGCAAGTCGCTTTAGCTGATAAGTTAGAGACAATTTCAGGTTGTAAAGATTACCAATTGTTTTTGTGTAATTCTGGTGCAGAAGCGAATGAAAACGCCTTGAAATTGGCATCGTTTCACAACGGAAAAAGTAAAGTTTTAGCCTTTAAAAATTCATTTCACGGTCGTACGTCTGCTGTAGTTGCAGCAACCGATAATCCTAAAATTGTAGCACCAATAAATGCACAACAAGAGGTTAATTTTGTAGAGTTAGGTGATTTAATTTCAGTTGAAAACATTCTGAAAGCAAATAAAACTTGCGCAGTAATTATCGAGTGTATTCAAGGTGTTGGTGGATTGGACGAAAGCACTACCGAATTTTATCAAGGTTTAGAAGTTTTATGCAAACAATACAGTACGATTTTAATTGCAGACGAAGTGCAATCTGGTTTTGGTAGAACTGGCGATTTTTTTGCTTTTCAAAAACACAATATTACGCCAGATATTATTTCTATCGCAAAAGGCATGGGTAATGGTTTTCCTGTTGGTGGTATTTTAATTCATCCAAACATCAAACCAAGCTTTGGTTTGTTAGGTACAACCTTTGGTGGTAATCATTTGGCTTGTGCGGCATCATTATCAGTTTTAGAAGTGTTAGAAGACGAAAAACTGCTTGAAAATGCTAAACAAGTTTCAGAATATTTTATTCAGAAAACTAAAGAATTACCAAGTTTGAAAAGTATTAAAGGTCGTGGATTAATGTTAGGATTAGAATTTGATTTCCCTGTTTCAGAATTAAGAAAACAACTTATACACAAACATCACATCTTTACAGGAAGCGCCAACAACCCAAATTTAATCAGGATTTTACCGCCTTTAACCATTCAGAAAAAACATATCGATGTCTTTTTTGAGGCATTGAAAAATGAATTAAAATAATGAATAAATACACCGAAATAAAAGACATTTCTAACCTAAACGAAACTATAAAGGAAGCTATTTTGTTAAAAATGAATCCTTTTGAATTTCGAGAATTAGGTAAATATAAAACCTTGGTTATGTTGTTTTTCAATGCCAGTTTACGTACTAGATTAAGTACCGAAAAAGCAGCAAAGAATTTAGGAATGGATGTGATGGTTTTAAATGTTAATGACGCTTGGCAGTTAGAGTTTGAAGACGGAACCGTTATGAATGCCAATACATCAGAACACGTTAAAGAATCAGCTCAAGTCATTTCGCAGTACGCAGACATTATTGCGGTTAGAGCGTTTCCAACATTAACGGATAAAGCCAAAGACCAAAGTGAATACATCTTGAAAAGTTTTGAAAAGTACGCTACAGTGCCAATCGTTAATATGGAAAGTGCGACAGCGCATCCATTACAAGCGTTGGCAGATGCTATTACCATTACCGAATTGGCAGAAAAACCAAAGCCAAAAGTCGTGTTGTCTTGGGCACCACATCCAAAAGCATTACCGCAAGCAGTGGCAAATTCGTTTGTAGAAATGATGCGAAATTTAGAGGTTGATTTTACAATAACTCATCCTGAAGGTTACGAGTTAGACAAAAATATCACTAAAGAAACACCAATAAATTACAATCAAAGAGAGGCTTTAAAAGATGCCGATTTTGTGTATGTGAAAAACTGGAGCAATTTTAATGACTACGGAAAAGTCTTGAATCAAGATGAAAATTGGATGATGACAAAAGACAAGTTAGGCAACGCAAAATTTATGCATTGCTTACCAGTAAGACGTAATGTTGTTGTTGAAGATGCGGTTTTGGATAGTGAAAATTCAGTGGTAATTAAGCAAGCCAATAACAGAACATTTGCAGCTCAAATCGTGTTGAAAAATATATTAGAAAACCTATAATGAAAACTCGTTGTCATTCCTGCGTAGGCAGGAATCCACATTAAATATATATGGATTCCCGTTTTCACGGGAATGACAAAAAAAGATAAAATGAAAACACTAAAAGTCATAAAAATAGGAGGAAATATCATCGATAACGAAGATGTATTACAATCGTTTTTAAAAGAGTTATCCAAGATTGAAGAACCTAAACTATTGGTGCATGGTGGAGGGAGATTGGCAACTAAACTTGCCAACCAAATGCAAGTTGAGGTTAAAATGATTGATGGTAGACGAATCACAGATGCTGAAACTTTGGATATTATTACGATGGTTTACGCAGGTAAAATTAATAAGCATATTGTGGCAAATCTTCAAGCTAATAATTGTGATGCTATTGGGTTTTCTGGTGCAGATGGCAACACGATTGTATCAGACAAAAGACCTGTAAAAACTATTGATTACGGTTTTGTTGGTGATGTAAAACAAGTGAGTACAAAAAGTTTAGAATTACTCTTAAATAATAATATCACGCCTGTATTTTGTGCTATTACACATGATAAAAATGGACAATTGTTAAATACCAACGCAGATACAATTGCTTCGGAATTAGCTATAGCATTATCACAAATTTTCAAAACAGAATTGTATTACTGCTTTGAAAAAAACGGTGTTTTAAAAGATGTTAATGACGATTACTCAGTGATTGAATCAATAACTTCAGAAAACGTTCAGCAATTGATAGACAATCAAATTATATCGGAAGGTATGCTACCAAAAATTAATAATTGCATGCATGCTGTCAAACATAATGTTCAAAAAGTATGTATTGGAAAACCAGAAATGCTTTTTGATAAAAACTCAACCTACACAACCATTTCAAAATGATATCATCGTTAACAGAACAAGCCATTTCGTTGCTAAAACAACTCATAGAAACACCTTCGTTTTCCTCTGAAGAAGACCAAACAGCACAACATATAGAGCAATGGTTTCAGCTTCAAAATATGCCATATCAACGCACAATGAATAACGTTTGGGCAATCAATAAACATTTTGATGAGACCAAACCAACGTTGCTTTTAAATTCGCATCATGATACGGTAAAACCAAATAATGGCTACACTAAAGATCCGTTTAAAGCGGTCATTGAAGATGGTAAATTGTACGGTTTGGGAAGTAATGATGCTGGTGGTTGTTTGGTGAGTTTACTATCAACTTTTGCCTATTTTTATGATAAAGACAACCTAAATTATAATCTGGTCATGGTCGCTTCCGCAGAAGAAGAAAGTAGTGGTGACAATGGTTTAAATAGCATGTTAAGTGTTATTCCAAAAATTGATGTGGCTATTGTTGGCGAACCAACCTTGATGCACTTGGCAGTTGCCGAAAAAGGTTTGGTTGTGTTTGATGCTATAGTAAAAGGTACACCAAGTCATGCAGCACACCCTAACAATGACAATGCAATATATAATACAATTTCAGTATTGGAATGGTTCAAAAATTATGAGTTTACAAAAACATCCAAAGCTCTAGGTAAGGTTAAAATGACTGTCACGCAAATCAATGCTGGTAAGCAACACAACGCTGTTCCTGCGAATGTTGATTTGGTGGTAGATGTTCGTGTGAACGATAAGTATTCCAATCAAGATATTGTAAATATTTTACAACAAGAAGCGCCTTGCGATAGTATCATTCCGCGAAGCACAAAACTGAATTCGTCGTCCATTCCAATTGATCATCCTTTGGTAAAAGCCGGAATTGAAATTGGAAGAAACACTTACGGTTCGCCAACTTTATCAGATCAAGCGGTGTTAAGTTGTCCATCATTAAAATTAGGACCAGGCGACAGTACGCGATCGCATAGTGCTGATGAATTTATTTATATCAATGAAATTGAAGAAGGCATAAAGATTTATATTGAATTGTTGAATCGCGTTATTTTATAAAAGGTTTGTCATTCCGCACTTGATGCGGAATCCAAAAAAGAAAATTAAACTAAAAAGAAAGCAGAGATTCCTGCTTTCGCAGGAATAAATTATGAAACTCTGGGATAAAGGCATAAGCATAGACAAAAAAATAGAACAATTTACGGTTGGTAATGATCGTGAAATCGATTTACACATTGCAAAATACGACGTGCAAGCCTCAATAGCGCATGCTAAAATGTTACTATCTATCGGTATTTTAACTACTGATGAACTGAAACAATTAGAAAAGGGACTTGAAAATTTAGCATCACAAATTGAAGACGGAACATTTACCATAGACCATCAGTTTGAAGATGTACATTCAAAAATTGAATTTGAACTCACCAAAACC
>JASBSE010000550.1 GCA_030149115.1 Winogradskyella sp.
TAGCACATTCAAAAAACCAAATAGACAGAATGATAATTGAACAGATAAAAGAAGGTTTTGACATTGACGTTGGAGCACCAATGCCGACAATTTTGTCAAATGAACATCATATTTATTTGATTTTCTATGTGAGTAACATTGACCCTGAATGGGACGGTTCTACAGTTCATATGCGAACAGAAAATGATGAAGGGATTGTGACCATCAAGTTTGACCGATTTGCACAATTCAAATTTGGAAATCCAAATGACGAATCGATTAACGGACATCCATTATACAAACTCGGACTTCAACCTTACTCAATTCAAAAAGTGATTGAGTCGGAATGGATAAAAGAATTGATAAAAATGAATTCTGTTCACCCTTATCACAAAGACGAACGATTCTCAAAATATGAGCATTTCATTTTCTTCTTTCACGACACCTGCTTTGAAATTGTGGCTGAAAGCTATTCAATTGAACAAAATTTGGAGACGACTATGAAAGACGAAATACAGAGAATTGGAAAACTACTATAAATAAAAAAACGTGCTACAACAACACCTATACGCAATGCCCTTCAGGACACTGCCTATATCCAAACCGTTATACATAATTAAACAAAACAGTGACGTATAAAGAAATTCAAAATAAATTCGACAATAGTGATTTTGTTTCTTATTATCATTATTTCTATGGCTTTTCTGAAAAGATGTGTGAGTATACTTTTTTATTAATAGTAATTTTAATTTTGATTTAATATTAAATTTTTATGAGAAGCCAATTGATTTCTCAAAGGCACTGTCAAATGATATAAGAGATTATAGAAGACAACTTTATTTAAAATGTAAAACACCAGAAGTTATAAGACATAGGCTAAAAGATATATTGGACAATTCATTTGAACTAAAAGACTCTTATTTGAAAAAATCTGAAATTGGTAAATATTCTTCATCTGACGCCGTACATGAAAGCTCATACATAAATCATAAGAATGGAAAATTCTCAATAAATTTAGGAGATGGATTTGATCGAAATTTAATAATAACAAATGAGGAGATTAATTTTATGGATTTAGTAAAAATCGTTCATAAATGGATAGACGAAATTTCTGATGATTTAATGAAATATTACGGTTACATGAAATGAAATAGAATAGAATAACTATGGCTAACAACGTGTATAATTCATTGCTAGTGAAAGCTTGCTTACGAAAGTCCTCTCGGAATTACTAATGCCAGTTCTTAACCGAAAATCATTAACTTTAATTCCGTAACTGACGGTTATACGAGACCGTTAGCGGTAATATAACACAAAATTCTAAATGAAAGTAAATTGGAAAAATGATTCTATACTGAATAACTATAATGATGAAACTAA
>JASBSE010000551.1 GCA_030149115.1 Winogradskyella sp.
ACTAATTTTTGAAGCGTACGTTTTGTGTAGCCTTGAAAATTATTTAAAATTTTAATGGTATGTGGATGGGAAATATTGTCATGTGTTTCGGCAATATGGTACATAAACGCTAAAGTTTTGTGAAGTTCTAAATCACGACGATTTTTAACAAATCTAATCTGCTTGAACAAAAGCCCTCTTTTAGGTGAAAAAATGAATGAAAACAAAACAAAAACGCCAGCGACTATAACAATTACAGGGCCAGTTGGTAGATTATTTTGGCTTGCGCTAACTGCTGTGCCAAAAACACCTGAAAATGCACCAAAAATGGCAGCCAAAAACACCATCTTAGATAAGCTGTTGGTCCATTGTCTTGAAGCGGCAGCAGGTGCCAAAAGCATAGCACTCATTAAAACCACACCAACGGTTTGAAGGCCAAGTACAATAGCCAATACAATAAAACTGGTTATAAGAACATCGATCGTTTTGGTATTAAAACCTAATGTCTTGGTATAGTCGGCATCAAAAAGTAATATTTTGAATTCTTTCCAAAACGTTAGCATTATAATAAGGCAAATTCCAGTAACGATGGTCATCATCCAAACATCACTTTCTACTAAAGTTGCAGCTTGACCAAAAAGATATTTGTCTAAACCTGCTTGGTTAGCATTGGGTTGTTTTTGAATGAATGTGAGTAACATCATCCCAAAACCAAAAAAGACTGAGAGAATCAGACCTAAGGCTGTATCAGATTTTAAATGTGTTTTGGTAACAATACCTCTAATCCAAAATGTACCGATTAGTCCGCTGACTAAAGCACCAAATAATAACGTATTTGTGTCTTTGGCACCAGTAATTAAAAACGCAATAGCAATACCTGGCAAAGCAGCGTGAGATATAGCATCTCCCAGCAAACTTTGTTTTCTTAATACAGCAAAACTTCCCAGCATTCCTGTTACTGCACCAAGGATAGCAGTACCAAGCGTTATGGTTCTGAGCGTGTAGTCTGTGAATAGGAGTTCTATGTATTCTTTCAGTTCTATAGTTCTTAATTTTGTTTTGTCATTCCGCACTCGATGCGGAATCTTTTTATTCATATGAGATTGCCAAGCTACGCTCGCAATGACACTATTCCTGTATGCTTACTTTGTAATTAATACCATAAGTTTTGGTTAAGTTATCATCATTAAAAATGTCCTTAACCGGTCCTGTAGCTATTTTCTTTACGTTTAAAAAAGTAACCCAATCAAAATATTCTGGTACTGTTTGTAGGTCGTGATGCACCACGATAACTGTTTTGCCGGCTTTTCTTAAGGCTTTTAGGATATTAATAATAGCAATTTCTGTTGAAGCATCTACACCTTGAAACGGCTCATCCATAAAATAGATAGATGCATTTTGTACTAAAGCTCTAGCTAAGAAAATACGTTGTTGTTGTCCGCCAGAGAGCTGACTGATTTGCCTGTTTTTAAAAGGTAGCATTCCTACTTTTTCTAAAGCTTCGAGAGCAGCTTTTTTTTCTTTTTGTCCTGGACGTTTTATCCAACCTAGAGTGCCGTATGTTCCCATCATTACAACATCTAAAGCTGTAGTAGGAAAGTCCCAATCTACACTTCCTTTTTGGGGGACGTATGCTACAAGTTTACGTTGTTTTTTGTAAGATTTTCCATAAATGCTAACACTACCTGCAATAGGCTTAAGAATTCCAAGAATAGCTTTTATTAGGGTCGATTTCCCTGCACCATTTGGTCCAACAATGGCCATAAGAACACCCTCTGGAATTTCTAAATCAATATCCCACAGAACAGGCTTGTAGTTGTAAGCTACGGTAAGGTCATCTACTTTTACAGCTAGTGTTTTTTTCATTTAAAGTAGAGCTTTTACAATTGTCTTAATATTATATCTGTACATCCCAAGATAGGTACCTTCAGGTGTTCCAGCATTTCCTAGAGCATCAGAATAGAGCGTACCACCAATTATTACTTCATAATCTTTTGATTTTACTGCTTTTTGAAGTGCTTCAATAGTGCGTTTAGGAACAGAACTTTCAACAAAAATAGCTTTTACTTTATGGTCTATTATAAATGAAGCTAATTTTTGAACGTCTTGCACGCCAGCTTCAGTTACGGTAGACAAACCTTGCAGGCCAACAACTTTAAAACCATAAGTTCTTCCAAAATAGTTAAATGCATCATGAGCAGTAACTAATATCCTGTTTTCTTTTGGTAAAGAATTTACCGTTTCTTTAATGTCCTCTTCAAGTTTATCTAATTTTGACATATAAGTCTTTTCATTGCTTTTGAAAAAGTCTTTGTTTTTAGGGTCTTGCTGAGAAAGTGTATTGGTTACATGTTTTGTAAATTCTTTAAAGTGTTCAATATTAAACCAAACATGAGGATCATAATTGGATGCAAAGTTTTCAGAACTAATCAATCCGTTTTCATGTATTTTTTCTGCTAAAGCAATAGTTGTTATGCCTTGACTTTCCATTTTCTCAAAAACATCGACCAACTTTCCTTCAAGGTGTAAACCATTAAAAAAGATGATATCTGCATTTGCTAGTTTGTTAACATCTCCCTCACTTGCTTTATATAGGTGAGGGTCAACTCCACTACCCATTAGACCTTGAACATTAATGGCATCTCCTCCAATGTTTTTTACCAAATCGGTTATCATTGTTGTTGTTGTAACAACGTTTAGTTTTTCATCAGTTTTTGTGTCGTTTTTACAACTAAAAACTGTTGCGATAAGTAATAAAAGATAATATGTTTTTTTCATTATTTAAATTTTAATGTGAAAGTACTAAAATTCATTTATTAATTTAATTTATATCGTAACCCAACAAATGCTCTTATACCTTGATTTGGTCCATACACATATGATGGGTCAAAAGTTAAGGCATACGGATTATCAGCTGTTGGTACAACATTACCATCGTTATCAAACTGTACATTTTCATCAAAAGGATCATCTGCTCTGGCAATTATAAAAGGATTTCCTTTGTTTGGTGTCCAGTTAAGTAAGTTCTTAACACCTCCGTAGATTTCAAAATTATCAAAACCATCATATGTAAGTTGAATGTTTTGAATGCTCCACGTTGGCGAGTATTCTTGTCTTGGATCTAATTCTCCTAAAAGCGGCAATCGCATTGGTCCATAAATATTGCCAGTATAATCTAAGGTTAAGTTTGTTGGGTAATGTTTGTATGAAAATGACCAAACTCCAGTAAATCGTTCTGTAAGGATTTGCCTTGTTGTTGTACCATTTTCCGTTTGCGATACATCTTGGTAGGTAGCGCCAAGAGATGCTTTTATACCACTGCCAAATACAGCATCAGCATTAAAACTTATCCCTTTTGAAGTGGAATGACCATCAAGATTATCGTAGATTATTTGATTTGGGTTGGTGTCGTAATCTGGTAAAATAGCATTTGTAAAATAGGTGTACCAAACAGATGTGTCAAACGTAAACATCATTCCGTTGTTTAGATAGAGTTTCTTCAGATAATTGATATTTATGTTATAGGATTCTTCGGGTTTTAAAGCCTCTTCTATAACAACTTCTCTTGATCCTGTTAATGCAGCGTGATCTTCTGTAAATAAGTTGACCACTCTAAAGCCTGTACCAGCATTCAGTCTAATGATATCATCTTCTGTAGGTTTAAAGCGGTAAGCAATTCTAGGTGTAAAAATATTTCCGTGTCTGCTGTCGTAATCATAGCGTATACCTAAAAGCAAACTTTGTGTTTTAGTAAAACCGATTTCATCTTGAATAAATAGTGAAGGAATGGTAACTTCATCTGCATTTAGGGTAGCTGTGGTGTTGTCATTATAATAATTGTAGCGCAGGGCAGTACCAATTATTAAATCGTGTTTGCTTACTTTTTTGTCCCAAATAAATTGACCAAAACCAATACGTTGCTGTGCTAAATATGATGTGTTACCATATACCGAATTTTGGTTGTGGTCTGAGTATGAAAATTGAAAGTTTACCTTTTCTTTTATAGGAAGTTGGTAGTTTCCTAAAAGTTCAAAACGAGAGGTGTAGATGCTTTCTCCATAAACTTCTCCTCCACCTCTGTAACTAGGAGTCCATTGCATTTCTCCGCCCCAACGATCTTCATAAAAATAGCGACCTGCTAACGAAAATTTTCGGTTGTTTGCACGCTTAAAACCCCATTTTTGAAAAATTGAAATACGATCTTGCAAGGTCACGTCCGTAAAATTATCGTTGTTGCTATCTATAGGATTACTATAGTTGAAATAGTTGGCACCAAAAAGAACTGTAGCTTTTTTACCAACATTAGACTTAAAACCAATATCTAGATTGGTTTCTCCCCAACTTGTTACAAAACCATCAGTAAAAAAGCGTGGTGCATTTTCGGGTAGTTTGGTAATAATATTTATGAGCCCACCAACTGCTTCGCTACCATAAAGTGAAGAAGCAGGACCTTTAACAATTTCAACTTGTTCAATTAATGAGTTAGGAATACCAGACAAGCCGTAAACGGTTGATAAACCACTAACAATAGGCATTCCGTCTATCATTACCAATGTGTAAGGTCCTTCTAAACCGTTAATATGAATGTCACCTGTATTACAAACATTACAATTTAGTTGAGGTCTTACGCCATTAACATTTTGTAATGCTTCAAAAATATTTGGAGTGGGATTCTTTTTTAAAAATGTTGGTGAATAAACTTCAACAGGTACAGGACTTTCTAAACGGGATACAGCTTTTAGTGTTCCTGTAACAATCACTTCATCTAGTGTATCGCTTTGGTTGAGTTCAAAATTAATAACGACGTCATTATTAGAAACAACTATTCGCTTTTTAAGAGTTGTAAATCCTGTGAAAGAAACCACAATGTTATACACACCTTGTTTAACATTGGTAATGATGAATTCACCGTTTTCATCTGTTATAGCACCTTTAGTGGTGCCTTCTAGAATAATATTAGCATAAGGTAATGGCAGGTTTTCACTAGTAACTTTTCCTGAAACAGAATAGCTGTTTTGTGCAGCAAGTATTTGCAGAGAAGAGAACAGAAAAAAAATGAATTGCCTCATGTAAATTATATTTTCAGCAAATATAAATACAAATTTAGATAAGTCTAAAAATTATTTAAGAATAATAACTTTACTATATTTGTGTATAGCGAAAAAACGATGATTACACTTACCGAAGAAAACTACATCAAGGCCATATACCATTTAAGCAATAATGGTACAGTAACTGTAAATACCAATGCTATTGCTGAATCCATGAATACCAAAGCATCTTCTGCAACAGATATGATAAAAAAACTATCTGATAAAAATTATGCAGACTATAAAAAGTATCAAGGTGTTACGCTGACAGAAAAAGGGAAACGCATTGCAGTAAATATTATAAGAAAGCATAGGCTTTGGGAGGTGTTTTTGGTTGAAAAACTAAATTTTACTTGGGACGAAGTACATGAGGTTGCAGAGCATTTAGAGCATATTAAGTCAGACAAGCTCATTGACGAACTCGATGCGTTTTTAGAACACCCAACTCACGATCCTCACGGAGATCCCATACCAGATAAGGATGGAAATTTTCAGCATATAGACAAAATTGTATTGGCAAAAGCTAACATAGGTGTTGCTTATAAATGTGTTGGTGTGGATGATACTTCGACAGCATTTCTTCAGTATTTAGATAGTAATGGTATTGCTCTTGGTACTATAATTACAGTAATACACAAAGAGCCTTATGACAACTCTGTGAAAATTCAACTTAAAGACACAGAAATAGTAGTGTCGCAAAGTGTAGCAAAAAACCTTTACTTAAAGAAGGTTTAAGTTTTTTAAGAAATAAGAAATTAATTCTATAGTTACATTTAATGATCGTGTCCGCCTTCACCACCTTCTTCCAGTAGCATCCCGATACCTTTAACTAATATTTGTTTGTTTTGTATTGCTTCAGGGTTTAAAATTTCTGTAGCGTTTTCATCCTGTTGTCCTGTATTGACCTTTAGCTTTTTAAATTGATAGCTATCAGTAGTTGTTTCATCTAAAACAAGCACATAATTGTTTTTGTCTTCACTTACAATAGCTTCGTTTGGCAAGCCAACACCTTTTTTACTGTCTGTAATAATGTTAGCTTCTACAAACATACCAACAATAAAATTGGCTAAGTCTTTATCTACGTGTCCGTGAACCTTAACACGTCTTGTAGTTTCATCAATTGTAGTACCTACTAAATGTACGTCTGCTTCAAAAGTTTTTTCTGAAGCTTCAGGAATTTTAAACAGTATCTTTTGTCCTTTTTTGATGTGCATAATATCTTTTTCAAATACCGATAATTCCAAATGAATATGGTCAATATCTACAATTTCT
>JASBSE010000559.1 GCA_030149115.1 Winogradskyella sp.
GAACAAGAATTAATAACCACATAAAAACATTGAGATATGCACAGTAAAGTAATGTATTTAAGCGATTTAAAGTTTAATATAGAAACATGGAAAAGAGAGTTAAGATTTCATTTTAATGAGATGGATACTTTTCAAGAAAAGCTAGAAGAAGCAGTAGCAAGAATTGATGACCCAATAGCATTGAAAAAGTTAGAAGTTTTTCAAAATAGAATAATGATAGAGAAAGATGCTATTTCTAAACTTTTACATAGATGCCGTAACAAAATGGCAAACATTAACAATGTAGATTTTAATGAAAATATTGATGGTAGACTTCAAAATGAACAACACACATTAAAAGAAGATATGCGTACATATATTAATCTACATTATGACCTTAAGGAAGAAATGATGGACTACTTTTTAGAGGTCCTTTAGTTCTATTCATAGCTTAATTTTTTGAATAAGCCACGATGATGAATCGTGGCTTTTTTCTTTATTTATTAAGTTGAATTTTACAATCTATAATAACTCTGACTACTACCTTTAGTACAAGGACAATTACTAGCACTTTGCATTAAGTTAAGACCAATAGTAACAACATGAGTTCCCGAATTAAATCCATATAAATCATTGAATGTCAACTGATAAGAGTATGCAAAGTAAAGTTTATTATGAAGTATACCAGCCATAGGACCAAGGTTTAAAGGATCTAAAAACTGATCGTTTAAGAAACGGTAAGAAGCACCAATCCAATAGTAATCTCCATTTCTGTTAAACTTTCTATACTTAAAATTAAGGTCTGTAGCAGAACGATTATCACTATCAAAAAATTGAAAGAAAACAGAAGGTTCAAACTCTACATATTTATTATGTTTTGGTGTAAAAACATAACCCGAATAAACCTGATAGTTCAGTAATAGTCTTGGCTCAATTCCACCAGTAAAATCTTCGGTATCCTTAGATACTAGATTATTAGCATTAAAACTTAAATAAAAATCTTTCCAACGGTAAAGTAAACCAGCATCAAAGTTGTTATTACTAACAGCTCTGTCTCCGTTAATTGCAGGATCTAAAATTGGAATTTCATAAGTAGTATTAAAGTTTTCAATATCTATTCTAAAGTTGTTGATATTATATGATAAACCGAGGGATAAGTACTGCTTAGATTTCCAATCTAAAATTAAGTGATGCGCAAAAGATAGCTTAAGCCCTTTTTGACGTGTATTACCATTTTTGTCATTATAAGCTGAAAAACCAATTCCTGAGCGATTAGATATTCTAAAATCAGCATAAATCGATTGATTATCTGGTGCATCTTTAATACCAACCCATTGTGTTAATCCATTAGCTCTTATCTTTAAATTATCTCCAATACCAGCATAGGTTGGTGAAATTACAAAATCATTATCAGCCAAGTATTGTGTCCAAACAGGTAAATTAAGCTCTTGAGAAAAGCCTTGAGCTACAGTTAGGAATAGTATATATATTAAAAATCTTTTCATCTTAGTAGGTTTAGTTCATTAGATTAAGGGTTATCTATACAGCGTAAAGTGGCCAACAAATTCTTTATTTACATTTGGGTCGTTAGTTTGTACAACAAACCAATAGTCACCAGTAGGTAATTCGTGACCATTGTATCTGCCATCCCAAACTTCACCAACTCTGTAGGTAGCTATTTTACGACCATAACGGTCAAAAATATCGAAGGTTAGGTTAGGGTAGTTGTCCACACAACCAGGTGCCCAAGTATCATATTCGCCATCACCATTTGGTGTAAACCAGTTAGGTATACATGGTCCAACAAATTCTAGTTCAATTTCTGCTTCAGCAGTACAACCAGCGCTATCGGTAACTGTTACGACATAGACACCAGTTTCAGTAATATTATACGTGTTTGTACTACCATAGTTTTCATCATTCATGGTAAAGGTGTAATCTCCAGTTCCACCAGTAGCACTAGCTATGATTTCATTGAGCTCACCTTCGGCTAAGGTTAAAGCGACAGGCTCATAACCCTCAATATCAAACAATTCTGTTCTTTGAATACAACCATTAGAATGTCTTACATCTATATAATGTCCTGTTCCTACAGGTACATTTTCAAATACATTGCTTAATTGATAGTCTCCACCATCCAAAGAATAATCAAATTCTGATAATTCTTCATCAGATACATCAAGTATTACGGTTACCATATTACTTTGTGCATTATTTTCACAAGTATATTCTAAATTAATCTCAGGATTAAAGACAATAGGCTCTGGGAAAGTAATATTCCACTCAGACTCACAACCTTGTGCATCTCTAACATAAACTATATGATCACCACCTTCAAGATTAGTAAAATCGAATACAGTTTGTGTTGCACTTCCTGTGGTATAAGGACCTTCATAACTATCAAGACTTACACTGTATGGTAGATTTCCACCATCTATTTCAATACTAAATTCTCCATCACCATCACCAGCACACAATTCTGGGAAGAAAGCATCTGGTAATATTGTAATAATTACAGGCTCTGGATCTACAATTGTAAAATCGAACGTTAAATAACAACCCAATTGATCTTGAACAATTAAAGTGTACTCACCAGCAGAAAGGTTTTCAAAAGTATTGGTTTCAAAAAACTGATTTAATTGTGGTGAAATTGCATATTGAATTGTACCTGTTCCTCCAGTAGCAGAAACGATTACAGAGCCA
>JASBSE010000121.1 GCA_030149115.1 Winogradskyella sp.
GGACCAAATAAGATAGAATTATTACAAGCTACAAATGAGAATAGCCCAATAGCAAAATTTATAGAAAAAAAAGGAGAAGGGATACATCATATTGCTTTTGCAGTTGATGATATTGAAAGTGAAATAGCCAGATTAACAGATGAGGGTTTTAAGATGATTCACGAAAAACCAAAAAAGGGAGCAGACAATAAATTAATAGCTTTTTTACATCCAAAAGCAACAAATGGTGTATTAATAGAGTTATGTCAAGACATTAGGGAATAATTTTCTTGTAGAGTTTTAAAATATATAGTAATATTGCAAACTCTTTTTAAAAGAGTATTGTTAGCAATATGCTAATGGGTCCTATAACTCAGTTGGTTAGAGTATCTGACTCATAATCAGAAAGTCCCTGGTTCGAGCCCAGGTGGGACCACAAAAAGCCCTCTAAATCTTAGAGGGCTTTTTTGTTTTTATCAGTATTTATTGAATTTTGATTGATTTAGTCCTTTCGAGAATAGGAATTAATATTATATTTGCGTTAAATGTAGTGAGTATTTGTGCGTATCTTCCCTAATTTTAGCGCATTTTATGCATTTCATCGATAATATTTACCGTTAAAAGACGTTTATTAATTAAAATTATTTTGTTAGAATTGTTTTTTTCTTACATTTACCAACCCTTAATTGATAATATGAAGAATAGAAAGATACTTATCCTAATCTTATTTTTATCCATGGGTTATGCCTCTGTGGCGCAAGGAGCTACACCTCCGCCACCGATGCCACCTCCTCCGCCAGGTCTTCCAATCGATGGTTGGTTAGTGCCGCTGTTTATTCTTGCTTTTGGTTATGGGGCTTACAAAGCCTTTAAATTATCCCAAAAAACAGCTTAGTCTCTTAAATCATTAAGACGTTTTACATATTTACCTATTACGTCAAACTCTAGGTTTACAGTATCCCCTGATTTTAGTGTTTTAAAAGTAGTGTGCTCATATGTGTAGGGAATAATAGCCACAGAAAATTCATCTATTTTAGAATTAACAACAGTTAAGCTTACACCATTTACAGTAATTGAGCCTTTTTCTATAGTAATATTACTAAGCCTTTTGTCATATTTAAATGTAAAAACCCAGCTACCATCTTCTTCCTTTATAGAAATACATTTAGCAGTTTGGTCAACATGGCCTTGTACGATATGACCATCTAATCGATCTCCGAGCTTCATAGCTCGTTCTATATTTACAAGGTCTCCTAACTTTAAGTTTCCTAAATTAGTTTTATCTAGAGTCTCTTTAATAGCTGTGACCATATAATTATTTTTATCAATAGAAACTACTGTTAAACACACCCCATTATGAGCAACACTCTGATCAATTTTAAGTTCTGAAGTTATAGAAGTTTGTACCGTGATATTAAGATTTTCACCTTCAACCTCAAGATTTTTAATAATTCCTAAATCTTCTATTATACCTGTAAACATAGTATCCGCTTTATTTAGTTAAATTTGCATTTGCAAAGTTAAGTACACAAATTAACACCATTGTGCGTTTTAATAAAAAAATAG
>JASBSE010000562.1 GCA_030149115.1 Winogradskyella sp.
ACAAAGAAGTGCCTAAACTTTAAGTAATCCTCCCCAAAAATCCTAAACTCGTAACTATCGGTATAATCTTCAATTGTAAATAACGCCCAACCTTTTCCTTGTTTACTAACCCGATGTTGCACATCTGTTACAACTCCACCAAAAGTAATTTCTCTATTAACAACTGAGTGCAAATCATTAAACACCGAAATGGTTCCATTACAAAAATTCTTCATTTCTATTTTGAAATCATCTAGTGGATGACCAGAAATATAAATACCAACCACTTCCTTTTCTCTGGAAAGCTTCTCCATCGTTCCCCAATCTTCACAAGGTGGTACTTGAGGTTCTGCTATTTCAACACCACTGGCTTCACCAAACAAACTTACTTGGGCAGAATTTTCATTCTCCTGATGTTTTGCACCATATTTCATTGCTTTTTCTAAAAAGGTAATACCATCACCATCGTGAGCAAAATATTGAGCCCTATGTGTATCTTCAAAACAATCAAATCCGCCTGCGTATGCCAAACCTTCAAATGATTTTTTATTGGCTGCTCTTAAATCTACACGCTTTGCCAAATCGAAAATTGATTTGTAATTACCACCTTCTTTTCTGTTTTCTACAATAGTTTTTACGGCTCCATGACCAACACCTTTTATAGCTCCCATTCCGAAACGAACGGCATTATCTTGGTTTACAGAAAATTTATAATAACTCTCGTTAACACTTGGCCCAAGCACTGGCAAACGCATACGCTTACACTCTTCCATAAAGAAGGTTACCGACTTAATATCGTTCATATTATTAGACAGTACAGCTGCCATATATTCTGCTGGATAATGTGCTTTTAAATAAGCTGTTTGATAAGCAATCCACGCATAACAAGTGGAATGCGATTTATTGAAAGCATAACTTGCAAAAGCTTCCCAATCTTTCCAGATTTTTTCAAGCTTGGTTTTATCCATACCTTTTGCAGCTGCTTGCTCAATGAATTTTGGTTTCATTTTATCCAATACTGCCTTTTGCTTTTTACCCATGGCCTTACGTAAGACATCAGCTTCACCTTTGGTAAAATCAGCCAATTTTTGCGACAATAACATTACTTGCTCCTGATATACCGTAATTCCGTAAGTTTCGGCTAAGTATTCTTCTGTTTCAGGTAAATCATACACAATTTCTTCATCGCCATGCTTACGACGTATAAAACTCGGAATATATTCCATTGGACCAGGACGATACAAAGCATTCATAGCAATAAGGTCATCAAAAACTGTTGGCTTTAAATGCTTCATGTGCTTCTGCATTCCTGGCGATTCGTATTGAAAAATCCCAACAGTTTCACCTCTTTGGAATAATGCATAGGTTTCTTCGTCATCTAGTGGAAAATTCTCTGGATCGAGCTCAATGCCGTGTTTTGCTTTTACAATCTTAACGGTATCCTTAATTAAGGTCAAGGTCTTCAAACCCAAGAAATCCATCTTGAGTAATCCAGCACTTTCTACAACCGAGTTATCAAACTGGGTAACGTACAAATCTGAATCTTTTGCTACCGAAACCGGAACATAATTGGTAATGTCACCTGGTGTAATGATAACACCACAAGCATGAATACCAGTATTTCTTACAGAGCCCTCCAAGATTCTTGCTTGGTTTACCGTTTCTGCTTGTAAATCTGAACCATCTGAAATATTAAGTAGTTGATTTACTTTCTCTAATTCTTCAGCTCTAAACTTGCTTGCTAATTCTTTTTCGCTCTTACCAAATATCTTTCCGAGTTTGGACATATTCGGAATTAACTTCGCAATATGGTCTGCTTCATTTAATGGCAAATCCAACACACGTGCTGTGTCTCTAATTGAAGATTTGGCAGCCATCGTACCATAAGTGATAATCTGCGCCACCTGATTGGCACCATATTTATTAATAACATACTGCATTACACGACCACGACCTTCATCATCAAAATCGATATCGATATCTGGCATACTCACACGGTCAGGATTTAAGAAACGCTCAAAAAGTAAATCGTACTTTATTGGGTCTATATTGGTAATCCACAAACAGTATGCTACCACCGAACCTGCTGCCGAACCACGGCCAGGACCAACGGATACATCCATTTTTCGGGCTTCGCGAATGAAATCCTCTACAATAAGGAAATAACCCGGATAACCTGTATTTTCGATAACACTCAACTCAAAATCGAGACGTTCTTCAATTTCTGGTGTAATATCTCCGTAACGCTTTTTGGCACCTTCGTATGTTAAATGTCTTAAGTAAGCATTTTCACCACGTTTACCATTATCTAATTCGTCCTCTTCATGTTTGAATTCATCTGGAATATCAAAAGCAGGTAATAATACATCACGAGCTAATTCAAAAGGTTCAATTTTATCAACTACCTCTTGGATATTCACAATGGCTTCAGGAATATCCCTAAAGAGCGCTTTCATCTCTTCAGTTGACTTGAAGTAGTATTCCTGATTTGGTAATCCGTAACGGTAACCACGACCACGACCTATTGGTGTGGCTTGTTTTTCACCATCTTTTACACACAACAAAATATCGTGTGCATTGGCATTTTCTTGCTCAACATAATAGGTGTTGTTGGTGGCAATTAGCTTTACATCGTGCTTTCGAGCAAATTGAATAAGTACTTGATTGACACGATTTTCATCTTCTTGATTGTGACGCATCAATTCGATATACAAGTCGTCACCAAAGGTATCTTTCCACCAGATTAAGGCTTCTTCAGCTTGGTTTTCACCAATATTCAACACCTTACTTGGTACTTCACCATAAAGGTTCCCTGTTAAACAAATAAGATCTTCCTTATAGTGCTCTATGAGTTTTTTATCAATTCTTGGCACATAGTAAAAGCCGTCCGTAAAAGCTGCAGAGGACAACTTAGCCAAATTGTGATAACCTTTTTTATTCTTTGCCAAGAGAACGATTTGGTAACCGTTATCTTTTCGGGTTTTATCGGTATGGTCTTCACAAACAAAAAACTCACAACCAATAATAGGTTTTATTAGTTTTCCTTTCTTTTCTTCACCATTCTCTTCGGCTTCTTTATGCTTTGCTTTTACTCCTTTGTTA
>JASBSE010000565.1 GCA_030149115.1 Winogradskyella sp.
CCTTCATCTTTTCTTACTAGAGGTAGAATAGCAGCTTTAGTTGGTGCTAATACAGCAGGCAGTTTTAATACTGTTCTTTCACTTCCGTCTTCTAAAGTTTCGTCTTGTAAACTATTAGAAAAAACAGCTAAGAACATACGATCTAAACCTATTGAAGTTTCTAATACATATGGTGTGTAGCTTTCATTATCTTCATGATCGAAGTATTGCAGCTTTTTACCAGAGTATTCTTCGTGTTGTTTTAAATCGAAATCTGTACGGGAATGAATACCTTCCAATTCTTTGAAACCAAATGGGAAATTAAACTCTATATCTGTAGCTGCATCTGCGTAGTGTGCTAATTTCTCATGGTCGTGGAAGCGATAATTTTCGTCTCCCATTCCTAAGGATTTATGCCATTTTAAACGCGTTTCTTTCCAATAGTCAAACCATTCTTTTTGTGTGCCAGGTTTGATAAAGTATTGCATTTCCATTTGTTCAAACTCGCGCATTCTAAAAATAAACTGTCTCGCAACAATTTCATTTCTAAAGGCTTTACCTGTTTGTGCAATTCCAAAAGGAATTTTAAGTCTTCCAGTTTTCTGAACATTTAGGAAGTTTACAAAAATACCTTGCGCTGTTTCAGGTCTAAGATATAAGTCCATAGCAGTATCTGCAGAAGCTCCAAGCTTAGTACCAAACATAAGGTTGAATTGCTTAACGTCAGTCCAGTTACGACTTCCTGTTAATGGATCGGCAATTTCTAATTCTTCAATTAAGGCTTTAACATCTGCTAAATCTTCTTTTTCTAAAGACTGACCTAAACGCTTAAGGATCGTATCTATTTTTTCTTGGTAACCAAGTACACGACCATTAGTAGATACAAATTCTTCTTTATTAAAAGCATCACCAAAACGTTTTTCTGCCTTTTTAACTTCCTTATCTATTTTGGCTTCAATTTTAGCGCAATAATCTTCTACTAAAACATCTGCTCTATAACGTTTCTTAGAGTCTTTATTGTCAATTAAAGGGTCGTTAAATGCATCAACGTGTCCAGAAGCTTTCCATGTGGTTGGGTGCATAAAAATTGCAGCATCTATACCTACAATATTATCGTGCATTTGTACCATGGCTTTCCACCAATAGTCTCTAATATTTTTCTTTAATTCTGCACCGTTTTGTGCATAATCGTATACAGCACTTAAACCATCATAGATTTCGCTGCTCTGAAATACGTAACCATACTCCTTAGCGTGAGAGATTACCTTTTTGAATTTGTCGTCGTTTGCCATGGCACAAAAATAAAAAACCGCTCAAATTAATTGAGCGGTTTTTAAAAAATAATGAGATTGATCTATTTTAATTCTATACTGGTACTTCCTAGTTTTCTGTTTTCATGAAAAACATTTACAAAATAAGTTCCCTTTTTTAGAGGTCTGTCATCTTTGTATGTAGCAACGGTAGTACAGATATTTAAATTTTTATTATCAAAGTTTATGTTTTTCTTTTTGCTGTAAATCAAAGAGGTGTCATTGAAAAAAACTTCACCCTTGTCTGCAATGATATTGTTATCTGGACTTACAATTTGAATATAAATATCTTTATTTCCCTTTTCAGTTAATGGGTTTTCAGTTAGTGATATGCAAACATCCATAGCGTTAACGCGTCTGGCTCTTATTGAAGCTTTCTTTTTAGAATTATTAATTTTAAAGGTTTCGACACTAATGTTATTAGCTCTTAAAACAGCTGCATTATCAATGGTTTCGTTAAGAGAGTCATTGACTTCTTCTAAAGCATTGATTGTAAGGTTATTGTTTTTAATGGTATTCATAGCATAGCGTTTCTCTTTCTGCAACTTTATATTTGCAGAGTTTAGAGAATCTACGGTAGCTAATAATACTCTACTCTTAGTTTTTAGAACTGAGAGTTGGCCTTTAAACTTTGTGATTATTGATAAGTCACTTTTTAATAATCTTAAAGAATCTAAAACAATTTTAGTTTCTAGTTTTGCTTCTTGGAGCTGGGAAGACATTAGATCATAATCTTGGCTTAGTTCGTCATAACTTACTATGATTTCTGATAGTTCTTTTTCTATCAAAACCTTTTCTTGTTTTAGGAATTCTGCGTAGGATTTCAGGGATTTGTAATTAGTAAAACTATATACACCTAAAACAGTTAAAACAACTAATAAAGAACTTATAATTAATCTGTAGTTAAATAATTGAGGGTTAACTATCATCATTAATTTCTTAGATGAAGCGAAATTAGAGTATATTGAAGTGCATTTTTATTTTATTCGATTAAGTGGTAAAAAATTTGTTAAACTTATTCTTCCCTCAAGTTTGTGAAGCATGTAATAATGTTTTGGCAGATAATGAATTAGTTATTTGTACGAAATGCAGACATGATTTACCTATAACAAATTTTCATTTTGAAAATGCAGATAACGTTAAAAAAGTAGTCTATGGACGTGTAAAGTTAGAACAAGCCACGGCGCTTCTTCACTTTTCAAAAAAAGGTATGGTACAACAGCTACTTCATAATCTAAAATATAGAGGGCATCAAGATATAAGTGGTTTTTTAGGTACATGGTTAGGTGCAGAACTAAAAACTATAGAGACTTACAATCAAATAGATGTTGTTGTGCCTGTACCGCTTTACAAAACTAAGTTACGACAACGAGGTTATAATCAAGTTGAACAATTTGGAAAAGCAATAGCTAATGCTCTCAATGCCGATTATATTGATTCGGTACTCATAAAGACTAAAGCAACAAAAACAAAAGTGTTTAAAGGGAGGTTATCTAGATGGAATGATGATGGTGCTGTTTTTGCAATAAATGATGACCTGTTGTTGAGAGGAAAGCATATTTTACTTGTAGATGATATAATTACAACAGGTGCAACTGCAGAAGCTTGTGCAATGGAATTGTTAAAAATTGATAATATTAAGTTAAGTCTTGCTACTATGGCAATTGCCGATTGATTTTTTCGTTTCTATAGTTTAAAAATTGTTTCTTTGTGCAAAATAATTCTTATTAAATGCGTCCATATTTCACACAAATTTTAGGCATTGTTTCCATGGCATTAGTAATTGTTAGCTGTGCAAATCGTGGTTCTCCTTCTGGAGGTGAAAAGGATGTAGAACCACCAGTAATTACTAATGAAAGCCCGAAGAATTTCTCAACCAACTTTAAAGGTGATGAAATACGAATAACCTTTAACGAGTATGTTAAGATTAAGGATTTAAGAAAGCAACTTATTATTTCTCCACCAATGGATACAGATCCTGTTGTTTATCCGATGGGCGGAGCAAGTAAGTATATTTCTATAAAAATTAAAGATACGTTACAACCTAATACAACTTATGCTTTTAATTTTGGTGAGAGCATTGTAGATAATAATGAAGAGAACCCTTATCCTTATTATCGTTACGTATTTTCTACAGGAGATACAATAGATTCTCTTTCAGTTAAAGGGTATGTTGAAGATGCACTCCTTAAGAAACCAGAAACTTTTATATCGGTAATGCTTTATGAAGTAGACTCTACCTATTCAGATTCTATAGTTTACAAAGAAAAGCCAAGGTATATTACCAATACCCTTGATAGTGTTACCACTTTTAGTATAGATAATATAAAAGCAGGAACCTATAAATTGATTGCCTTAAAGGATAAAAACAGTAATTATACATTTGATCAAAAAAACGATAAAATAGGGTTTTACGAAGATTTTATTTCAGTACCAACTGATAAAGACTATAAGCTTACATTATTCAATGAGAAGGTCAATTTTAAAGCTATTAAACCAAAACAAGCAGGTGAAACAAAAATCATCTTCCCTTACGAAGGAAGTTATGAAAACACAAGAATAAAAGTTTTGGGAGATACACCAGAAGGGTATTCAACTAGAATTACAAAAGATAAAGTTACAGATACACTATACTATTGGTACAAGCCAAAGTTTGAAATTGATACCACCTTCTTTATTGTTTCTAATGAAAAATATGTAGATACATTTAAGCATCGTTTTAGAAGTCTTGATGCAGATACATTAAGTACCAAAATAGTTTCACCAAGAGGTTTAAACTATGATAAGCATTTTACTCTAGAGGCAACTACACCTATAGAGAAAATAGATGTTTCCAAAATAAGTTTAATAGATAAAGATTCTATTGCTGTAAGTTTTGAGACAGAATACGATTCTATTTTAAATCAATTTAAGGTGCCATTCAAAAAAGAAGAAGGGCAAAAATATTCAATTAAAATATTACCAGGAACATTTACAGATTTCTATGGTAATATCAATAAGGATACTATAGTTGAATCTATTAACCCTAAAATGAAGTCTGAGTATGGAAATATTCGTGTTAAATTAATAAACGCCAAATTTCCACTAATTGTACAGATGGTAAATAATAAAGGTGAAGTTGAATATGAACGTTACACTACAGAATCACCAGTGGTAGATTTTACTAATGTTGTGCCAAAACTATATGATATTAGAGTAATTTATGACACTAATGA
>JASBSE010000125.1 GCA_030149115.1 Winogradskyella sp.
GCTAGTGAATCTGCTACCTACAGAGCTGCTAAAAATATTGAAGATCGTATAGCGATTAGAGAAGCCTCTGGTAACTCACACCAAGAGGCTGAGCTTAAAGGAGTAGAAGAATATGCTATTGAATGTTCTATTTTAAAGGTAGCTGTATCAGAAGATGTACAAAACTGTGCTGATGAAGGTATCCAGATTTTTGGTGGTATGGGATTCTCTGAGGAAACACCAATGGAAGCTGCTTGGAGAGATGCTCGTATCGCACGTATCTACGAAGGTACTAATGAAATCAACAGAATGCTTTCTGTTGGCATGTTAGTTAAAAAAGCCATGAAAGGTCATGTAGATTTATTAGGTCCTGCTATGAAGGTACAAGAAGAACTGATGGGAATTCCTTCATTTGATACACCAGATTATTCAGAACTTTTCTCTGAAGAAAAAGAAATGATTGCAAAGCTTAAAAAGGTATTCTTAATGGTTGCTGGAGCTGCTGTTCAAAAGTTTGGTCCAGACATGGAAAAACACCAACAACTTTTAGTTGCAGCTGCTGATATTTTAATTGAAATATATATGGCAGAATCTACTATTTTAAGAACAGAAAAGAATGCAAAACGCTTTGGCGAAGACTCTCAGGCTGTGCAAATTGCTATGTCTAAATTATATTTATTCAATGCAGTAAATATTATTGAAGATAAAGGAAAAGAAAGTATTATTTCGTTTGCTGAAGGTGATGAGCAACGTATGATGCTTATGGGATTAAAACGTTTTACTAAGTATCAAAATTATCCAGACATTGTTGATCTACGTAACGAAATTGCCGAAAAAGTAAAAGCAGAAAATAAATACTGCTTTTAGATTTAAGTTTAAGTTAGAAATGAAAAAAGCCAATTCTGTTGAATTGGCTTTTCTTATTGTGCTCTATTTAATTATAACCTTTTTGGTTACAACGATATTATCATCAGTACTAAGTCTCACAACATAAATACCAGAAGTCAAATTTCCAATATTATATTCACTGTAAGCTCCTTTCAAAATATCACCTATATTATAAACGTTTTGGCCTGAAATATTATAAATTTCAATATGCTTTACATCTAAGTTTGTTGGGTTACGAACTATCAAATTTTTATTATTCATTTCATAATAAAAATCTAATTGTGCTTCATTATTCTCATCAATACTCAAGGCACTTGGGTTTTGAAACTCAATTACAAAACGGCCTTCATAATTACCGGCTTGTAATGTAGCATTATAATTAATACTTCTTAAATCGTAATGTGTACCTAACTCAGTATCGTAAAGTATAATATCTAGATCATCAGGTATATTCTCTAAAGAATGAATAGAAATAACGACGTCTCCTACATTACTTTTTTGAATGTTTAAAGGTAAAGTTGTTTGTTCTGTATTTATCTCTCCTATACCCTGAATCACAAATAACTCATCCTCAATTAACCACGACATATCATCCACTTGCACATCATTTAAATAACCGTCATAGCCCCAATCATAGCCATCTGTACAATTATCATCTACGGTTAAAAGAATTTGTCTATTAATAATGCCTACAGATGTAAACTGTAATCTTATTTTCGGTCTATTATCTGTGGAACTCTGAGTAGTTATATTTAATTCTTCCGATGGAAGAGCATTATCTTCTTCCGTATTTGAATTATTTTGTCCAAGACTACTTTGTAGGTAAAATAGACATAAGAAGGAGCCTATGATTTTTAAAAGTGAAATAGATTTTTTCATAACCTTAAGAGGGATTAAGTTATTCTAGGGGTAATGGTTTTTTGGTTTTTGATATCACCAATATTCAAAAAAAATTATGGACAGTTGGTGTATTACATTTTAAAAACCTATTATTTCGCTAAAGTGAACCTAACTGTAAATTTTATCGACAAATAGTATTATCTACAGGGAGTACAAACCATTTAAGGTTTTAGATTTTTTAATTAAAATATTTTTAGATAAGAACAACATAGATAATCCTTATATTTAAGGAATCAATCTTGCTATATCATGAAATATTATTTTTTAATCCTATTTCCCTTTTTATCCACCTTATCTTTTTCACAATCTAACACTGATGTGTTTCTATTTGATTTAAAAAAAAGCAAATCAAAAATTGAAGTTTCCAACGGTGTTAATATATCTAATAATGAAGGTTATGATAATCAGCCTTCATTTTTTGGTGATGACAATGTGCTCTATGCTTCAACACGAAATGGACAAACCGATATTGCTCAATATAACATCAATTATAAATCCAAAACTTTTATAAATTATACCAAGGGTGGTGAATATACACCTTTAAAGATTCCAAATAAAAATGCTGTTTCAGCGGTTAGATTGGATATTGATGGTAAACAACGCCTATATAGCTATAACCTCAGCAATGGCGAATCCATAGAACTCATCAAAGATTTGGTTGTTGCCTATTACACTTGGTATGATGAAAATTTAATAGTATCTGCAGTCATAGAAGATGAACAATTAAATCTATATGTCTCCAACATTAAAGATGGTACAAGCAGAAAATATGCAACAAACGTTGGTCGTTCGTTTCATAAAATTCCCAACTCAAATCTTGTAAGTTTTGTTTATAAAGAGAGTAATAAAGCATGGCAGATACGATCTTTAAACCCTGTAAATGGTGTTACAAGACTCATTGCAAATACCATGGAAGATGTGGAAGATATTTGTTGGTTAGATGGAAAGACACTTCTATCTGGTAAAAATGGTAATTTGTACAAACTAACCTTAAAACGCGATAATAATTGGAAAAAAATAACCGATTTATCCTCCTATGGTATTACTAACATTACACGATTAGCTGTAAATAATGATGGTACAAAACTATTGATTGCAGCAGATTTAAAGTCTGAAGAACAAGAAATAGAAACACAAACTAACACATTAGAACAAACAATTGTTGATCCAGTTTTATCTGAAACTGATGCCGCAGCAGTTGTTCAAAAACATATAGCACCGTTTAACAATAGACAACTTAATGAGTTTGCTAATGCTTTTGATGCCAATGTGGTCGTTAATAAATTTCCTAAAGATTATATGTACTCAGGTAGAAATGCTCTCAAGGAAAACTACAGACAATTCTTTAGAAACAATAAAAAATCTAATGTTAAGGTGTTAAATCGCATGGTACATAATAATTATGTTATTGATGAAGAATTGGTTACACTAAATAATCTTACCATTAGGCAAGCAACTATCTACAATGTAGATAAAGATGGTATAAAATCTATGACGTTTATTAGAAATAAAAATACAACTTCGAATCCTGAAACGATTGTAAACGATCAGCTTGAAGCTTATAACAAACGAGATGTTGAAGAATTTACAAAAACCTATACCAAAGACATTAAGCTTTATGAATTTCCTGAAAACATATCTTCGAGTGGAATAGAAGAATTAGAAAAAAGATATAAGGTAATTTTCCAAAAAGTTCCTGATCTCAATGCAGAAATTATGAACCGCATTGTTTTAGGCAATAAGGTTATTGATAAAGAAAAAGTTACCATAAATGGAAAAACCTATTATGCTATCGCTATTTATGAAGTAGATGATGGCTTAATTTCAAAAGTTACCTTTATTCAATAATATTTCCATGAAAAAAATAATTACACTTTTAATTTTCGTCATCGGTCTTAATAGCTTTTCGCAAGAAAATAAACCCCTTGAACCTAAGTTAGAAAATATTGCATGGATTGTTGGTACTTGGCATGGTGAAGCCTTTGGTGGCATTACTGAAGAAATTTGGAGTGAACCCTCTGGTGGTTCTATGATGGCTACTTTTAAATTAATCGTTGATGAAAAAGTACAATTCTACGAAATAGAAGTTATCAGAGAGATTGAAGACTCATTAATACTCCAATTAAAACATTTTGATTCTGACTTGAAAGGTTGGGAAACTAAAAACGAAACCGTAAATTTTCCTTTAAAGGAAATTACTGAAAATAAAGTTGTTTTTGAAGGTATGACATTTGAAAAAGTGTCTTCAGATGAGATGAATGTATATGTAGATATCGAAAATGAAACTGGTAGTGTAGAAACTGTAAAATTCAACTACAAAAAGTAAAAACTATATGAAGAACCCTATTATCTTAATACTACTTACTTTATGCTTTTTTAATTGTAATAATGATAAAAAAGAGAATGTAGAAACAATATCTAAATCCACAAAACCCGAAAAACAACTTCGAGAAATACCAAAAGCCAAAAATACTATCGAAATAGATGGTATTGCTAACGAAACTTCTTGGAACGATGCAGAATGGTATCCAATAGATCAGGTTTGGCTTGGAGATGCCTTAACACAAAATGATTTTTCAGGAAGATTCAAAATAACTTGGGATAATGAAGCTCTTTATGTTTTAGCAGAAATAAAAGACGATACATTAATTGACAAAATAAAGGATCCTCTTGTAAAATGGTGGGACGATGATTGTTTAGAAATTTTTGTAGATGAAGATAATAGTGGTGGCGAACATCAATATAACCATAATGCCTTTGCATATCACATTGCTCTAAATGGTAATGTAGTAGATATGTCTACAAAAAAAGTTGGTAAGATGTATAATTCACACGTTGAGTCTAAAATTACAACAACAAACAACACCTCTGTTTGGGAAGTCAAAATGTATTTATATGAGGACACTTATAATGACAACTCAAACTCTAATAAACCTGTAAAATTATCTGCAAACAAAAAAGTTGGTTTTGCAATTGCCTATTGCGATAACGACTACAGTGAAGAACGCGAAAATTTTATTGGTTCTATTCCTGTTGAAGGTGTAGATAAAAATCGTGGATGGATAGACGCTAATATTTTTGGAACCCTAAAACTTATAGAATAATCATGAAAAAAGCCCTTATATTTTTAGTCCTATTTCAAACCATAATAACTGGTGCACAAACCGACCCTAAAATCTATGATATCATTGATGCCATTTCAGAAGAACGCCTAAAGAAGGACGTAAAAACTTTAGCAGATTTTGGTACACGTCACACATTAAGCGATACTCTTTCTGATACACGTGGCATAGGTGCCGCAAGACGATGGATTAAATCGCAATTTGATAACATTTCAAAAGACTGCAATAATTGTTTAGAGGTTTTTTATCAGAAAAACTTGGTAGAAAAAGGCACTAATCAGCGCATTGTAAAAGATGTTAATGTGGTAAATGTTGTTGCAATTCAGCGTGGTACAAAATATCCTAATCAATTCATTATAATGAGTGGTGATATTGACTCTAGAGTTTCAGACCCTAATGATTATACATCTGATGCTCCAGGAGCCAATGATAATGCAACAGGTATGGCAGGAGCTATGGAAGCAGCCAGAGTTCTATCTAAACACAAATTTGAAAGCAGCATTGTCTATCTTGGTCTATCTGGTGAAGAACAAGGTCTTTTTGGCGGACAAGGTTTTGCTAAATACGCAAAAGACAACAATTGGCAAATTATTGGTGTACTTAATAACGACATGATTGGAAATATTGAAGGCGTAGATGGTGTTATAGACAATCGTACCTTCCGAATATTTTCTGAACCGATTACCACAGACGAAACCGATCCTGAAAAACTAGCAAGGCAAGCAAGAGCAAGGCGTTTTTATGGTGGAGAAGTTGATGGAGTTTCACGTCAGCTGGCGAGATATGTGTATACTACAACCAAAACTTACATGCCTGAAATGAATCCAATGATGGTATATCGTCTCGATCGTTTTGGTCGTGGTGGACATCACAGACCTTTTAATGATTTAGGCTTTGCAGGTATCCGAATTATGGAAGCGCACGAAAATTACACACAGCAACATCAAGATATTAGAACCGAAAACGGCATTGCTTATGGAGACACTTTTGAGCATGTCAATTTCCCGTATTGTAAAAAGTTAACGGCTGTCAATGCCATTACTATGGCTAGCTTAGCTTCTGCTCCACCTACTCCAGACGAAGTAAGTATTGGAGGGATTGTTGAAGCTTCGGCTAAATTACAATGGAGCAAAGTTCAAGGAGCTAAAGGCTACAAAATCTATTGGAGAGACACTACTTCACCTACTTGGGATAACAGTCGTTATGTAGGTGATGTTAA
>JASBSE010000616.1 GCA_030149115.1 Winogradskyella sp.
TTTAACCAAGTCTATATTCTTCCATTCATTAAACCCACCTATATTATAGGTCTCTTCGTTTTCACCTTCATGAAAAACCAAATCAATAGCTCTTGCATGGTCTACAACATATAGCCAATCTCTTGTATAATTACCATCACCATAAACAGGTAGTGGCTTATTATTTATTATGTTATTTATAAAAAGTGGTATAAGCTTTTCTGGAAATTGATTTTGTCCATAATTATTCGAACAATTTGTAATGACATAAGGTAAATCATACGTTTCACCATAAGCTCTAACAAAATGGTCTGAACTAGCTTTAGACGCTGAATATGGTGAATTTGGAGAATAACTAGTTGTTTCGGTAAATAAACCCGATTCCCCAAGGGTGCCATAGACCTCATCTGTACTTACATGATAAAATCTTTTACCGTCAAAATTGTTATTCCATAAATTCTTGAATGCATTTAACAAGTTCAGGGTGCCAATAATATTTGTTTTAACAAATGCTAAAGGATCCTTTATCGACCTATCTACATGTGATTCTGCCGCCAAGTGTATAACACTATCAAAACGATATTCTTGAAAAAGACCATCTATAACTTTTTCATCATTAATATCTGCTTTTATAAAATGATAATTCTCTTTATCCTCAACGTCTTTTAAATTTTCTAAATTACCTGCGTATGTTAGACTATCTAAATTAAAAACAGTGTACTCGGGGTATTTATTTACCAAAAGTCGTACCACATGAGACCCAATAAAACCTGCGCCACCCGTAATTAGCAGACTTCTTTTATACTTCATAATTTTTGACGAATTTGATTAGTTTCTTTGATAGGTATAATAGGGATAGAAAAATAAATATTAATATTGGAAAAATCACAGAATATCTCTGACTGATTTCAATGTGCTTAGCGCCAACTTCCGGGAAACTAGAAAGCGTGTCAAAAAACTCATCCTCCTCAACTTTTTGTGCTTCTAAGGCACTTAGGTCTTTTTGAAGCTTTATTTGCTTTTCAATTAACTCGTACTCCTTTGTTTCTGTACGTTGTTCAATGTAAGTGAAACCATCTTGAGTAGAAAAAGACTTTCTATCTGATTGTGACTCTTGCTTTTTTATACCAATATACACCTGCTTTAAAGAGTCAACTTCTTTTAAAGAGGCTATAATTCTATTTTTGTCAATTTTTAAAATAGAATCACGCTTCTTCATTTTCTTTGCTGAATATGCATTTGAAAATGTGGAATTTAAGCCTTCTTCTAAAGATCTGAAAATATTCTTTTTATGCGATTTCACAATTATTTCAAAAACATCACCAGAATAAATACTCCTATTGTCAATATACTCTTCAAAACTTATGTCTTGTGCCCTTACACTATCTATTGATTTTAAAAAACTATCATACTGCAAAATCTTGTCGTTTTCATTTTCTGGTCCAGGGTGAATTTCAAAGTCAATAATTTTATCCGCATCAGTGTCTGATATATTAAAAATACTTTGAAGCTGTTGGTAATCCTTATCGGCAATTAAAGCATTGTAATAATCGATATTGGCAACTAATTGAAATTTGGAATCAAAATAAGGCTTAACTAGCATCCTTGAAAGGTAAACATCCTTTCTTGTCTTTTCTAAACCATAGCCAATAGCACCAGCAATTATCATAGAAATAAAAATGATTTTATAATTGTCAATTATTGCTTTTATGACATAAACTAGGGTCGATAGAACACCTTTAAAAATAGATTTAAAAAAGTTAAAAATGCGGTCAAAAAATTTCCCGATATATTTAAATATTTGGATTAAATCGACTTCCTCATTTTGAGAACCTTGTGGTACTTCTTTACTCATGTATTTATGAATTAAATATTTGTTCTAGTATTTTTTTTGTAATTACGTATGTTGGTTTTACACCTGAAGTGCCTAAACCTCCTGATGCTAAGGTGCTTCCTGTTTCTAATGGATTATCACTTGCGTAATAAGCATATCTTACTTTAACGTCTTCGTTTATACTACCTCGTACTTTTGATGCTGCTTGTATGGCCTTTTGATAATGAGCTCCCTCCATCTCTAAGCCAATAACATTCCAAGTCGATTTTTTAAAGAACTTTAAAATTTCTTTATTCTGTAAAGATGTTCCTAAAACAGTAATCATAGTGCCTTCGTAAACATCAACACCACAATCTAACAAATCCTCTTTACTTAGCTCATTCTTAAATGGATAATTGTCTGCTGTACCTTCAAAAATATGGGCAGATGGTATCATAACATCTCCTTTACCTCCTTCTAAAATCCCAGCTTTACCCATTATGGAAATAGATTTTACATCTAAATGTATTTTTTCTCCATCAACTTTAATAGGTTTTAAAAACTCATCTAAAGTCTCATAAGCCTGTTCCCCAAAGGCATAATCCATCACAAAAATTACAGCTTTGTCTTCTGCTTTTGTTTCTAAGTATTCAAAGTCTGTTTTAGAAAAATCTATTTTATCAGTATCGAAAATCTGAACATCTATGTTGGTTCCAGAAGTGTCTTTAATATATATCATTCCGTTTTGCAACGCAGATTTCTCTACTTTATTGCGCATTAAAGAACTTTTTGGATTACTTAATGATTCGTAAATCTCAAAAATGCTTTTTTTAGCTTCTACTCCTTTTAGGGTTCCTTTAGCGAATAAAGAGTTCATAACACTATGCATATTGGCACTAATGATATGAATTGGTCTTTGAAGTAAGCCGTTTTTATGCAACACAGACTTAATATTATCGGCCCAGACCTCTCCATGGATATGATGCCCTAAGCGTTCTCTTAAAACCGGACTAAAAGTTATGGTGCGTTTGTTGCCATTTACAACCTCTTCAATTGCCAATTTGCCTAGCCAATATACAATGTGTAATAGACGTTCTGGTTGGTTTTCTGTTGCAAATTTTTGATATGCTTCTGTCAGCTCATTAAAGGTCCTTCCTAAAATATTAGCTGTATGTGTTATCGCAATTTCTCTTTCTTTCTGAGTTAGTTTTTTTGTAGATGTAACAGCATTTTCAAGTTTTTGCCAATCTCTAACTGTAGTTCCTTCTTCATCAATAAGTACTCGCTTGCTTATTTTGTGTGACTCTACGAATAAAAATGTGAGGTGTGTTAAAATATCATAGATCTCAGATCGTCCTCGAGTAATCTCAATATTCATTTGCTCATCATCTATTCTGTAGCAATTACGTCTTCTTTTAGGTGGAATTATGGGCTTAAAGTGAGAATTAGCATAACCTTCATCACTAGTTAGGTTAATGAATGTGCATTCTTCAATGCCTTGTGGTAGGCGATCTATGACATAGAGTAACCCATCTATTTCTGCCTTTTCTTCTCCAATTGAACCGTAGATTTCTGGTCTTAAAAGTAGTAATGCTTCTCTTAAAGTTTCTCCAGAAACTCCCATTGGTTTGTAAAATCCACGATTAAATAAGTGACGCATTGTAATATACATGCGCTCAATAGCACTAGAGCTCTCCTGAGCTCTTGTTCTTTCGTGTTTTTTATTTGCTGTACTCATACCTTTATTTGGCCTGCAAATATAGTTTTATTTAGTTAATTTAATGTTATTTAGAGCGTCTGCTATTTTTCTGTCATTAGAAAGACGTGGTATTTTATTTTGCCCTCCAAGCTTGCCAACCGACTTCATATAAGTCTGAAAACCACCTTTTTTAACTTTAGAAATAACTAAAGGCTTTAAAACCTTCCCTTCTATTAAATCAAAGTAATAACTGTTTTGCTCTTGAAGTGAAGATTCTAAATCTTGTATAAATTTTAATTCGTCTTTTGGTTCGTTTTCAAACTCTATAAACCATTCGTGGTATGGTAATCCTTCCGAAGGATTAATTTGTGGGGCGACAGTAAATTCATTTACAGTTATCTCTGTATTGGCTGTTGCCTCTTTTAACGCTTGTTCCACTTCCTTACCAATAACATGCTCACCAAAAGCAGAAATAAAGTGTTTTATTCTTCCACTTACAATAACACGATAGGGACTCAAAGATGTAAACTCAACCGTATCACCAATATTATAAGCCCAGAGACCTGCTGTTGTAGAAATGAGCATAACATAGTTAACTCCAAGTTCTACATCTTTAATTGTAATACGCTCTGGATAATCATCAAAAAAATCTTCAGCTTTTATAAACTCGTAAAAGATACCTGAGTTTAATTGCAACAACATACCTTTTTGATCTTGCTTATCTTGAAAAGCAAAAAAACCTTCACTTGCTGGATAAAGTTCTATGCTATCCACTTTTCGCCCAATTAAACTTTCAAACTTTGCTCTGTATGGTTCATAATTTACTCCTCCAAAAATGAATAGATTAAAATTCTTAAAAATATCACCTACTTTTTGCCCTCTCTTTTCAATCAACTTCTCAAAATACATTTGTACCCAAGATGGAATTCCGGATATGATACTCATATCCTCATTTACAGTCTCTTCTACAATGGCATTAACCTTAGTTTCCCAGTCTTCTATACAATTGGTCTCTAAGCTAGGCATTCTGTTTTTTTGAAGATACTTAGGCACATAATGCGCAACAATTCCTGAAAGCCTTCCTAATTTTATACCGTTTTTTTCTTCTAAAATTGGGCTCCCTTGAAGAAAAATCATCTTACCATCTACAAATTTTGAATTCCCTGTTTCATGGATATACATTAAGATTGCGTTTCTTGCAGCTTCTACATGTGTGGGCATGCTTTCTTTTGTAATAGGAATATATTTTGAGCCAGATGTTGTTCCTGAAGTTTTAGCAAAATAAATAGGTTTTCCTTCCCAAAGTATATTTTCTTCTCCTTTAACAACACGTTCTACATAAGGCCTTAAAGCTTCATAATCTCTTACAGGTACTAACGCTTTAAAATCTTCATAAGATGTTATTGAGTTAAACTTATGGTCTTTACCAAAAACAGTGTCTCTAGCTTCCTTAATAAGATTTTGAAATACTTTATCCTGAGTCTCTATAGGCCTCGACGCCCATTTATTAATGCGCTTTGCTACTAGTTTTGCAAAAGGTTTTGAAAGTGCTGCTTTAATCGAAGGCATTACTGAAAATCAATAAAATTAGTTGGGTTTACCGGATAGCCTTTACTCCATAACTCAAAATGAAGATGTGGTCCTGTGCTTAATTCACCTGTATTGCCAGACATAGCAATAACTTCGCCTGCTTTTACTAAATCTCCCTGAGATTTTGTTATGGCTGTATTATGTTTATATACAGAAATTAATTCTTGATTGTGTTCTATGATAACAACATAACCGGTTTCTACTGTCCATTCTGCAAATATTACGGTACCGTCTGCTGTTGCTTTTACCGGAGTATTTGTCGCCACAACCACATCTACTGCATAATGCTTATCCTTTAAATTGTAGTTTTGAGAAATAGTCCCATTTACAGGAGGAAAAAGCACAATGTTATTTTGGCCTGAAGTGTCTTCAAATAAATTGTATTTATCTTCTTTTTCAACCTTTTCTCTTAATAGTGAGTCCGGTCCATTTGTTGTTATTTGTAAAACCTCTGGATCATTCTTTGCTGCTTCTATTACAGAATCTCTGTTAAGCTCTACGGCTGAAACTTCACCTGTAAGTACTTTTTTAATTGAAGCATAATAGCGCTGTTTTGATTCTATTTCTCTGACCAAAGAGTCGGTTTTATAATTTAGCATTGAAGCCTCTTTTTTAAGCTTTGTAGAAGAATAACCTGGGATATATTCTCTTAATGGTGTAAAAGCTATTAAAAGTATCGTAAAAAACACAAGCAAAATAGTAGACAATGATGTTAACACAAACACATTGAGTCGTGTTAATTTTATTGCAAATCGTTCTTCAAAAGTGTCTTCATTAAGAATGACAAGACGATACTTATGAAGTAGTTTTTTAGTAAACTTCTTTTCTTTTTTCTTCTTTTTTGCCATTAAAACAAAATTAAATAAAATAGTGAAACGGTATTCCCAATAGTTATTAAAGTTAAGAATACAACGTTATATTTAAAGTTTAATTACTAACTTTGCAGTCTAAATTTGAAGTTATGATTACTAGTAGTATATTTTTAGGCGCAATAGGTCCAGGTTCTTGGGTATTAATTGCTTTAGCTGTCTTATTATTATTTGGCGGCAAAAAAATTCCTGAATTAATGAGAGGTTTAGGAAGTGGAATCAAAGAGTTTAAAGACGCAAGTAAAGACGAAACTTCTGAGAAGAAAGAAGAACAATAAACGTTTTATTGAAAAACATAAAAAAAGCCAACTTAATTAAGTTGGCTTTTTTTATTATTTAATCTTTATAGATTTTATCATCGACTCTAATTCAAAGACATATTCTGCCTTGCTTAAGGATGGTGCATAAACGTAACCATCTGCAATGAGAAAACGTTTGTTCACTTTATCTTCAATGGCATAAGTTATAAATGGTCCCGCCATAGTAAACCCTTTCATTTCCCATATACCTCTTAGCTCGTAAGCTGGTTTATTATCTATTATGGTTTCAAACATTGCGGGTGCGTAAGCATCTTCTACCGCCATATAAATACCATCTTCACCAGGAATTTTTGTTTTAGTAATTTGATCTCGCATTTTTATAATGTCTACAACTGTACTATCCCCTTTTTTAATTGTTTCTAGTGGCACCTCATAGAACATAACCTCTATGGTTTTTGAGTTACTTAGATTTTTTCTAATCCAGAAAAAGTCGTCCTCTGCTTTAGCGATTCTGTATGCAGAAGGTATGTTTACGCTAAAGCCCATTTTTTGCTGCATTGCGCTTACATCTAGTAGGTCTAGCTTTATTCTTCTTTGCTTTTCTTTAACTTCTTCTTTGTTAAATGCATCAATAATTTTAGCCTTGTTTTCTTGTAACTGACTAATTATTTCTTCGTTCGTTTTACCTCCAACAACAGCTACTGTTTGCGGTTTTGCAAAAGCATTATTAGCAATTTTGGTTGTAGGTGCTAAATTGGCCTTTTCAATTTTAAGAATTATTCTACTACGTGTTGCAAATCCATCAAATACTTGAGGCGGAATTTGTCGCAACTTAAACATTGGCTCATCAACAGGCAAACCATTTAGTGGCGCTGCAAAGATTTTTCTTATATTTTCTCCAATACTTCCTTCCCATAAATCATTATCTACAACAACAGAAATACTATTTAGATTTCCATTAGATTCTGGAAGAAATATCTTATTATCTTCCTCTTTTTTGTCTCCACAAGCTGCTAGCAATAAGCATAATACAAGTGCATATAGCGTTCTCATAAATAAATGTTTTTTGTTGGTTTATTACTTAGACACAATCAGTGTCATTCCTATTTTGAGATTATTACCACTAATATCGTTCCAATCTTTAAGATTTTGAACAGAAACTCCAGAAAATTTTTGTGAAATACTCCAAAGTGTATCTCCAGACTGCACTACATATGTCTTTTTCCCTTTTGTATTGACAGATGTTTTAGGGGTTTCTGCTTTTGAGTCTACAACTGGTTTTCGAGGATAAATTGTTAATCTTTGTCCTATTCTAAGGTTGTTATTTCTTAGTCCGTTCCATCGTTTTATCTGGCTAACCCTAACGCCATATCTCCTTGCAATTTTTCCTAAATAATCCCCATTCTTTACTCGATATGTTATTTTGGCATCTGCATTAAATAACTGAGGCAAGGGTTTTTCTCGTTTATCAAATTCAGCTTTAGCAAACGCATATATTTTTTCTTCGTTGGACGTAAACACTCCTATGACTTCTCTAGGTAATCGCAGTACGTAAGTTTTACCTTCAATCTTAGGGATAATATCTAACTTATATGAAGGATTTAAAAACTGAAGCTCTTCAATGTTAACACCTGTGGTTTCTGATACCTGATCTAACGTAATCATTTGTTTAACATGTACTGTGTCCGTTTGAATCATTTGAAAAGGTGGTCTTTCTGGCTTAAAACCATGTTCTTCAGCATACTCAAAAATATACATAGTTGCTAAGAATGCCGGCACATAACCAGCAGTTTCACGTGGAAGATTTGGCCTAATATTCCAATAGTTATTATAACCTCCAGATCGTCTGATAGCTTTGTTTACATTTCCAGGACCCGAGTTGTATGCCGCTAAAGCTAAATCCCAATCTCCAAATATGCCATAGAGTCTAGATAGATATTTTGCTGCGGCAGTAGTTGAACTTATAGGATCACTGCGCTCATCTACATAGCTACTTACATCAAGACCATACTCTTTTCCGGTTCCGAACATAAATTGCCACAATCCTGTAGCTCCTACCCTAGATCTTGCTTTTGGTTTTAACGCTGATTCTACTATAGATAAATACTTCATTTCTAGAGGAATGTTGTAATTATCAAACTCAGCCTCAAACATCGGAAAATAAAAATGGCTCAAACCCATTAAACGTTCTAGAGAGGTTCTCCTATGTTTTAAGTAGCGTTTTATTACACTCTCTAAAGATGGATTATACTCTACATTAAATGGCGTTCTTGCATTGAGACGCGCTAACCTTGCTTTTAAAGTGTCTGTTGATAGTTCAGGATAATCTACAGGTTCATACGTTAACTCCGTAACGGATTTGTAAATTGTGTCATACAATGAATTACTATATAGTTCTTCTAACCACTTTTGGTCTAACTCGGCAGCTTCGGGATGGTCTTTGAGATTTTTAACATCTAGAGTATCTTGTTCTGCCAGAATTATTTTTCCACTAACAATTGATTTTCCATCAATAACAGAATCTTTTGAGGTGGTTTGAACCCTATCTTGGGTCCAGCCAAAATCAAAAAAGCACAATAAAATTAAAGTATAAACTAATCGCATGTTATCGAATTTATATAAAAAAACGTAATTCCTGTAAATATGGTATATTTTTAATGCTTTTGAAATTTGATTAAACACTTAATAATTATCGTTGTACCAGCGCAACCAACCACATTGCTTTAATACCTCTTGATAATAATTGGACTCTGAGTAATTATCGCGTAAATCTTTGAAATGGGCTTGGTGATTTTCACAAAGGTAAAAATCATATTCATTTGTTTGATTATTCCTTGTATAATCAAAGCAACTTTCTGTTTTAGCTAACATAAAAGTGAGCCTTGCTTTTACTTCATTATCTCCTTTGCTTTCTATACCTTTTTTAAAATACTTTTCTGCCCACATCATTGCGTTATCTGTTGTTTCTGTAGTATTACCACCAGATTCACTCATCAACTCATTTCGGTTATCATTTCCTACATAATAAAGATTATTTACAAACCATCCTACTGCACTCATATTGTACCAAGCATTACCCAGCATATAATAATATTCTGCTGCGTTTTCTTTTTCTTGTTTTGCTAAAGTCTCGAGCTTTATAAGGGCTTTGGTTAGTTTTATTTTATTATCTCTATAATTTTCTCTTACTCCCACTGGTTCATCATCTGAAGTAACGGTATTCTTTAATTTCAACTCTTCTAAATATTTGACATGAAATTGATCTGATATTGAGTTAAAATCAACATTCATCCATTCTTTTATAGATCCTGAGAATAATTCTGGTCTAACGTCCTCATTCCAAAACTCTGATGTATTTTTAATTGCTTCAAACTCTTTTAGAGCTTTATACAATTCTTTTTCTCTTAAAAAATATGTGCCTCTTAGCTCGTGTATAAAATCATTGACATCCACCTTTACTCGGTCTAAAATTATTTGCTCAAAATGGGTGAAAGACTTTAATTTTACAAATTCATCTAAACTATTAATAACATCTATTTTTAAAAATGAATACTTGGTTTCAAGCTCATAATTATATGCATAATTGTTATTAATTGTACTCCAACCAAAAGGTTGATCACGAGGATAACTATCGTAATCTATTGCTATAAAAGCACTTAATAAGGGATTATCTTTAGAATATAAGGCACTAATATGATTGAAAAATGCTGCGACTACTGGTTTGTATGTATTAAGGTCTTTATCTTCATCTAATTGTTTGAAAACTTTATTGATTTGCTGACGGTTTGGTGTCTTTATATCCATAAAATCTATTGCAAACAGTAATCGTTTTTTATGAATTTTAGAAGCATGCCATTGCAATTGCGTGTTTAGTGTAGCTTTTGCCTCACTATACTTACCTTTTTTTATTTGCAATAATGCTTTAAGCAAAGTCAAGGCACTTTTATCTTTAAGTGTTTTATTTACTAGAATTTCATCTATAATAATTTCGCTTTCATTAGTGTAGGTATTCTGTATGCCTTCAAAATAATATCCATTGTCATCATGTTCAAAGAGCTGAGATTGTATATCATCTATAAGTCTTGCTGTTAACACTTCTAAATACGGTGAATTGACATCGATTTCTGCTATTTTCTTCATCTCTTTTAAAACATCTCCTCTGCCATAATACGCTTTAAAAAAATGAAAAATATCCTTTTGCTTTAAGTCCTTATAAAAATTACTGTTTTCATTTAACTGGCTCCAATCCATAAAACGAAGACTCAAAGCACAACGCTCTCTTCTGTCTGGTAAGTTTTTGAATACCTCAAGGTAATTTTGAGCAGCTATACTGTGTTGATTAAGATTAAAATAAGCTCCCGAAACTTGCTCTAACGCTCTGTAATAGATGTATCTAGAACTATTATTTAATTCTAAATACCTTTTAAAAGCACTGATAGCCAAATCATTGTCTTGTTTGTAATGTGCTAACTTTACAATTTGAAACCCAACTCTATTCTTAAAAAATTGGTCTGGTGCGTCTTTAATTAGAGTAATAGCTTTTTCTAACCAAGGAGATTTGTCTTCAAAACTTAATGTTTCTCCTTGATACCACCCAGAATCATATGTCTTATCACTAGCTAAACTTTCTGTGCCTTTTGCTAAAATTAGATAACGCTTAAAAAAAGTGTACTTCTTTTGATTAATGTTGGTATACATTAATCTTTCATTCTCATCGACATCTTCTTCTCCTTTAAGCCATTCTATTGACTTTTTGTAAACAAGTAACCTTAATTCTTCTTTAGAAAAACTACCTTTAAAGTAGTTATACCATTCATCAATATTATAGTTTGTATCATTGCTGTTGGGAAAATAATCGCAAAAAACAATATCTGGACAATTTAAAAACGACTTATTATCTTCATCTACTAATGAAAACTGATCAATAATAGGATAATACACATTGTCCCAAGACGGATCCCAACCACAAAAAGTAGGCAACTTAGAGTTGGCTTCTAAACTTGTAAACCCAAGAATTACAAGTGCGTTAATTATAACAAAACGTCTTAAGATCATGGTTTGTAAAATTTGATAACACAGGCGAACCTATGTGATAAAAAATTGTGCTATATGGCTTTTTAGATGCTGTTTTTATTAACTCTGAGAGTTTTTTTAGGTCATTTTTACTTACCGTCTCAACCCTAATAACATCATCTTTATAAATAAAATTACTACTTATATAACAATCTTGATGAGCCTTGTACATATTTAACGTTTGCGTAGGTCTAAAGTTCTCTCTAAAAGTCTTCAACGAATAATTATTTAAAATTGCTACAGGCTTTTCTCTTCTGTAAAGAATAGCCCACTCAAATACAGGCAAGGCCACATCATAAGGTAGTGGATATTCACTAAGACGCTGTAAATATTGACTAGTAATATTGTTGTTAATAATAGAGTTTGTCTCGTCAAAATTCAAAATATCTCCAACATTATATGCCATAAGTACCACTTTATCTACAGGAGGCACTCCTGTTTTTTCTCTATATTTTACCTGATGCAATCTTAGTGTTGTAGAGAGTTCAATGTTATCAAAATAGGTTGCTAAACTTTCTAAGAAGGCAAAGTATTTCATTTTTGTGTTTTGAGACCAATCGCAATCAATCTGAATTTTAGTTAACATCTTTTGAGGCTCGAAATAACTTTTAAAAAGGCGCTTTATTTTTTGAGAAACAGGTTTTGATAAGGATTTACTTTCCTCTAAGGAAATATGTTTAAAAACTTCATTTTTTATGAATACAACCGGAACTATAGTGTCTACAGCGACTTCAAAATCTTTTGAAAACTGAACTGTTGCAATTGGTAAGGGTTTATTTTCTTTGGTATTAAAATCTACATCAAAAAAACGCATATACAAGATGTTACTTTGTCCATCTTGTATATGCGTTTTATCTTGTTCTCTTAAGTTAAAATTCGTTTTCCAGTGGTAAAAACTGTATTTAGAATCATTTACTTCTTTTTTGCACGACGAGATTGTCTTGCAAAAAACTATAACGAATATTAAACTTGAAAGACTTCTAATCATTAAGGATTGCCGCAATACCAGGAAGCGTTTTACCTTCTAAGCTTTCTAGCATAGCTCCACCGCCAGTACTTACGTAACTTACTTTATCTTCAAAACCAAACTCTTTTACGGCAGCTACAGAATCTCCACCACCAACTAAAGAAAAAGCTCCGTTTTTTGTAGCGTTAGCAATTGAATTTCCAAGCGCTATTGTGCCTTTAGAAAAAGTTTCCATTTCGAACACTCCTAATGGACCATTCCATAAAATGGTGTTACACTTATTAACTACGTCGTCTAAAATCTCTAAAGATTTTGGACCAGCATCCAAACCTTGCCATCCATCAGGAATGTGATAAACATCTACGTGTTGCGTATTGGCGTCGTTACTAAAAGCATCTGCAGCAATCACATCTACAGGTATATGAACTTGTACTCCTTTTGCCTCAGCTTGTTTTAAAATATCTAAAGCCAATTCCATTTTATCATCTTCGCAGATAGAATCTCCTACAGAACCACCTTTAGCTTTAATGAACGTAAATGTCATTCCTCCACCAATAATAAGATGATCGACTTTATCTAAAATATTTTCTATAACTGTAATTTTAGAAGATACTTTAGCGCCACCAAGCACAGCTAAAACAGGCTTTTCTCCATCTTCTAATACTTTTTTGATGCTTTCTATTTCTTTGGCTAGTAAGCTTCCGAAACATTTAGCATCAGGGAAAAATTCTGCAACAATAGTGGTAGAAGCATGAGCTCTATGTGCTGTACCAAAAGCATCATTGACATAGATATCTCCTAACTTAGATAATTGCTTTGCAAAGTCTTTATCTCCTTTTGTTTCCTCATCATGAAAACGCAAGTTTTCGAGTAATAAAATTTCGCCTGGTTGTAAAGCATTTGCCTTTTCTTCGGCTTCTTCACCTACACAATTGCTTGCAAATTTTACTTCTACACCAAGAATATCTTCAATTTTTGGAATGATATGCTTTAAAGAAAACTCTTCTTGTACTCCCTTTGGTCGTCCTAAATGCGACATTAAAACACAACTCCCACCGTCTTCTAAGATTTTTATAATCGTTGGTTTTGCAGAAATAATTCTAGTATCGTCTGTAACTTCAAATTTATCATTTAGAGGCACATTAAAATCTACACGGATTAATGCTCTTTTATCTTCGAAATTAAAATCGTTTAGTGTCTTCATCTGTTTTAAATAAGGAATATGTTTCTCTGTTTTGAATAACAAATATAAAGATTAGAAAGCATAAAAAAATTACATAGTTTTGCTTTATGTTATTTTCTGAAGTTTTAGGGCAAGA
>JASBSE010000602.1 GCA_030149115.1 Winogradskyella sp.
GCAAAGGTTGAATAGTTGGTGTCTAAAATGTTTTCAACACCATATTTCAAAATTGTTCTACCATGATTTCCATAAAACACATGCCCCAAATTAAGATTTAATACAGCATAAGAAGCGGTTTCATTTTCACCATAAAAGCTACTAAAGTGACTTTGGTTACCATTACCTTCTAGCTGTATTGCAGCGTTAAAGTTGTGTTGTGTATAGTTAAGTTCTGCAAAGTAGCTAAAGGGTCTTATTAATGGTAAATTTTTATTGTTGCTTCCTTTTCCTAAGTTATATCCAATTGTAGTGTTGGTAGAGAAATGGTCAGAAAATTTATAGCTGCCGTTAAGGTACACATCAAAAATTGAAGCATGGTCTAAGGCTTCATAAACACGTACACCATTAGCTCCAATAGTCATAGAACTAATATTTGGTGCAATTTCTCCAATAATGTAATCCATAATGTAGAAATATGATGACTCTAATCCTAGTTTTAAATTGCCAAAAGATTGTGTGTAGGCAAAACTAGCTTCTATAGCTTTTTCATTTTTTAGATTCGGATTACCGATATAATCATAATTATCAAAACTATTGAATAAATAAAATCCGTAACCTTCACTAACAGAGGGAGCACGTTCTCCATAACCTAACCCAAATGATATATTCTTTGTGTCTTTTTTAATGTTATAAGATGAAGAAAGACTCATTAACAAACGGTTTTTACGATCGCTAATATTTGGGTGAAAAATCTGAAGACTTTCAACACCTACTCTGTCTTCAATTTTATTGGTATGGTGCCCAAGTCTTAATGAAGTAGATAGTGTTTTGTTACTATTGATATGCCAATCGTCTTTGGCAAAAATACCAGCATAAAGTGTTCTTATATCTGGCCATGTAAGCATAAACATGTCTGGTTCATTTGGGTTGTTAGAAAACATAGTCATTTCTGCCAAAGAACGATTGTAAAAACCATTTGCATTAATGGTAAAATGATGGTTTTTTTTAACAATATCTGCTTTACTGTAAAATCCATAAGTATCGCTCCAACCAGGCATATCCATCCGAATAGGTACATCTGGGCGCTTACTATCATCCATAATGTGGGTTATGGTGTTAAAATACAACTTGGTTTCTAAAGATTTTAAGCTTTTCTCTTCTGGGCTGTAATAATGAGTTAAAGATGTGATTAAAGCTTCTGCCAACGAAACATCCATTGGTAGTGCAGGATAACCAACATCTGTTGCTCTATCATAAATGATGTTAGCATCAATATGCTGAGTTTCGGAAAACTTATATCCTGACTGCAATGAGATATTATACTTTTTAAACTGAGAAAATAATACTTCTTGGTTGCCTCCAGCATCATAATTATCAGATTTCCTTAAGATACCGTCTACACTGATGTAAAATTTACTACCTGTATATTCAATATCTATACCTGTTGCAAAAAAATTACCATTGGTTTCGTAGCCTAAATCTGTGCTGGTTTTTAGACCAGTATCTGTAAATTTAGATGTTGGTAACTTTAAGTCTATGCCACCACCAACGCAATGTCCATTCTCAGTACCCGATTGGCCAGAGCCAATAGTTACTTTTTCTAGATTAGAAACATCTACATAAGAGGTTATAGGATCCATTTTGTCAGTACAAGCTCCAAAAATCTGCATGCCATCAATGGTAACAACCAAACGATCACTTACCATATTGTTTATAGCAGGTTCCCA
>JASBSE010000618.1 GCA_030149115.1 Winogradskyella sp.
ACAACAAATGGATATACGTATTAACTATATCCTACTTATATGTTTAATCTATATTATTTTTTTAGTCAAACAAATCTCTTCATAAATATACCATTAAAACTCTAAATAAAAGATTCGCCACTTACCTCAGAATGACAGAAACGACAAAAAGGCAAAAACTTTCGCTTTTGCCTTCAACACTTAAGGTTATTAATTAGGGTTATTTAATAATCAGTTTTAAGGGATTATATGCAAACTGACTATTAGCGATTTTACAGAAGTACAAACCTGCGCTTAGGTTACCTCTGTTAAAGGTGATGCTGTTTCGTCCTGCTACAGCATTGAATGTTTTACTATACACTTGCTTACCTAACTGGTCGTATACGACAAACTGTACGGTTTCGTTTTGTGACATCGTAAAGTTTATACTTGTATTAGATTGCATTGGGTTTGGGAAAGCTTGTAAGGTATTATCTTCGGTTTCAAAATCATTGATACTTAAACTTTGTTGTGCACCAAATGCGACTTCTGAAACTCCCAAGTTAAATGGCACTGCATTGGCATAATCACCTAATACAGAAAATACTATAGTTTTAACATCTGTAATATTGCCACTTTGCCCATTAGCATCTACAAAATCAGTAAATGCAATGTTATAAAATGTGTTTGCTGTATTTGCAGGTATGGTATAACGTAAACGATTGTTCCAATCCTCTAACTGTTCTGGCATTAATATTACTTCTATTGGATTGTCACTCGTCATATAAAACTGAATGGCTTCAAAATCGGTAACATCTAAAGTTTGATCACCTGGCAATACATGTCTAAACAGGTTAACATTACCTGTTACTGTACCAGAAACTGTTGGCTGACGCTCTATTTCGTAAAGATCATCGTTATAAGCTATTGGATTATTAGCCACATCAAAACTTGTAATTTGTTCCAAATGTGTATTGTAATCTATTCCCCAAGAACCATCTGCTAAATACAAAGCATCTTGCTGTGCATATCCATCTACTTGTAACGAGAAACCAACATCAAACAAATTGCCTGTTGTTATGGCTATACTTTCGTTCCAATTTCCTGACAATGTAATCGTTTGTACATCGTCATAATGTTCTGTTGTTTCGGTTGAAGCAATACTGGCATTAAAATTTAATGCTGTTGCGTTCACTTTGTTTATAATCTGAAGTTGAATCTCTCCATTGGTATACGCACCTGACTTTACAAAAACCATTGGTATAACATCATCTACCATTGCACTCACTAAAGGCTTTTCAGCTGTAAGTGTATCTATAATATGATTACCTATTGAAAACACCTGCGAAAATGAACTTCCCCAAATCTGAAAGTTGAAATAATCTCCATCTGGATACTGTGCAATGTTCCAAAAACTAAATAGTTCATTTTGTGTCTCCCCTAGCTTCACAGAAAAACTTAGGGTATATTCCATTTCACCAGTGGCTCGTAAAATTTTTGCACTGATAATTTTATGACTTCTTACATTTACAGTTCTTATATCCTCTAAACTAGAACTGTTTAGTCTATCGCAAATAACCTTTGAGTGGTCATAAACTTCACCTTGAGTTGCGGTTGCTAAAACTGCAGAAACTCTGGTATTTTCCTTATACATATCTAATGAAAATACTTCTGTGGCATTAGTAATACCTATTAAATCTTCTGGACTGGAAATATAAGCGACCTCATTACCGTACATACCTGTTTCTGGCAAATACGTATCTAAACTAGGACTATTATTAGATGTTTTCTGTATAAAAGTTCGTTTTTTGTATCTGGTTTGTTTCGCGCGTTTATTGAAAACCTCACCTGTTTTACTACGTTTAAAATTTCGTTTTGCAATTAAATTTGACAGATCTCCATTGCTCTCTAGACCACCATCATTACCCGAAGTTACATCTGCAGCACTACTAACATCTGCATAATTAACTGTTCTTAAAGCCGTGTAAGGATTTGCCGTGATATAGAAAATAGCATCGTTAAAATCGTTATCGCAAGACCCATAATCTCTTCTAATATCTTCAAAACCTAAAATGACACGCTCGTTAGTTGGATCATTCAATAAGACATTGTGGTAGCGTAAGGTTTCTTCAGATTCTGGATTGTAATCTGGATTAGAATACAGCTGCCAGTGACCATACCCTACAGTACTTGTGGTTGAGTTCCATGCATTGGCTAACAACACCCAGCCAATTCCTGTTCCGGCAGGAAATGTTCCTAGTTTTACTTTATCTCCTACTTGCAAGCCACCTCCACTGTATAAAGCTGATGCATTTGGAAAAATTATGGTAATATCTTCGGGTTGTGGAGCTGTAGCTGGTGGATTATTTATATCATAAGTATAAAAACCTAATACGTTTTTGTACCCAGCACCTTCGCTTACAAAAGTTACCCAGACATCTGCCATACTATCGAGTTGAACATCGGTGTCGTAACCTGAAGAAATATAATGCGGATTATAATCTGGTACAGGATAGCTTTCTGGTAAAGAATTATCTATCATCTGCAACGTTTCTCCAGAAACAATATCGCCTGGATTTTCCAAATATAATGGTGTTCCGTCCGATGTGTACTCACCCAAAAATTGATAATTCTGAGCAGATATTGCTATTGATAACAAGGAGCAAACAAATAGTAATTTATGTTTCATGATTTCTTGATTTATAGGACAAATCTAGGTTGCAAAGCGCACCTGTTTTTCAATTTTCGATTGACACCAAGCTTAGCTCGTTAGATGGCTTTTTAACTTCGGCGAATGGTTTTCTGTCAATTCGCAGTTGACTTACCTTAAAAAACAAAAGGCAAAAACTTTCGTCTTTGCCTTTCTACCCAGTTATTAATTAGGGTTAAATAATAATCAGTCCTTAAGGGGTTAAAATGCTACTGATTATTACACGTTTATTGCTACTAATCTTTTTAATTGAAAAGACAAAGGCTTTCACCTTTGCCTATTCTAACCATCAATCCAAAAACCATATAACTTATGATCCTCTTGTCAAAAATAGTACGAATGTCTATTCAAAATGTTCTCTTTTCGTTGAGTATGTTTAGAGTTGCTTTAGAATGCAAATAAGTGTCGACGAATGGTAACTACTTAACTTTTATAGCATTAAATAAAAAAAGCAGAAGTTTTTACCTCTGCTTTTTATTTGCTATTAATTCAATATTTAAACCTACTATATGAATCTGATTCAAAGATAGATAAGACACTTCATCAAACTTTTTAAAATTCGATGACTATACGTTCTGAAACGTTGAAAACCTCTACTGTGGCGATGAGTTGTTTAAAGCAAATTAAGGCGCTTCATTAACTCTGGTCGGTTAGAGCGACTAACCGGAATAACATCTTTTTTAATTAGCCCACTATTATCCTCTATGTCGATGATCTTATCGACATTGATAATGTATGAGCGATGTATTTTTAAGAATAAACTATCTGGTAGTTTTTCTTCAATTTTCTTAAGCGTAGAATGTACCGTGTAGTTTTTATCTTCGGTTTTTATTAGAATGTAATCACCTTTGGCTTCTACTAAGTAAATACTTGGAATATCAATTTTTATTAGCCTTCTATCTATATTAACATACAAATCGTTCCCTGAGGTTGTTTCTACCTCATCTGAAGCTTTAGATTTAGATGCATTAGTAAGCGCTGAGCTTTCGGCTTTCTGTATTGCTTTACTAAAACGTTCTGGAGTAATTGGTTTTACTAAATAATCTACGATACAGTCGTACTCAAAAGCCTGAATTGCAAAATTGGCATCTGAAGTCGTCAATACAATTTTAGGTGGGTTCTTAATCGTTTCTATAAAGTCGAAACCTGTAAAATCTGGCATGTGTATATCCAAAAAGATTAAATCAACATCATTTTGATTTAAATACTTTATGGCCTGAATTGCATTTGGAAATTCTTCTAAAACAGTTAAACTATCAACATTACTACAAAGTTGGTTAATTATAGCTCTGGCTGTAGCTTCATCATCTATAATAATACAATTCATAAAATAGGATTATAAGGTCTCTAAAAAATTGGTCATGTTTTGTAAAATAGCTTCAAACTCTATTTTACCTTCCATACTGTTTTCCAAGAGATTATCCTCATAGTTTACAGCAATGTCATAACTCTTTGTTAGGCCTAAAATACTAATTTTATGTTTAAGTTTATGTACATTACTAGCTGCGTCTTTAAAATTGCCAGAAGCTATATTAGCAAAATAGACTTCCTTTTCTTTAGGGAATTCGTTTTTAATAATGGCTATTAACTTTTGCTCAAAATCCTTATCTCCACCAGACATGCTTTCTATATACGACAAGTTAGGCTTCTCCATGGTTCTCTTTTTTTAATGTGAAATAAAATGTAGTTCCTTCTCCTAGCTTTGATGTTAGCCAGATTTTTCCGCCGTATATATCCACAATCTTTTTTACGATTGACAAACCTATTCCTGTGGATTCCAGATTACTCTCAAGTTTTTGAAAGGTATTGAAAATTTTATCAAAATATTGCTCGTCTATACCTTTACCATTGTCTTTGACATAAAACTGCCAAAATTCCACCTCTTCTTTATACCCTATTTCGATTTTACCTTTTTCTTTATCGTTATAATTTAAGGCATTGGAGATTAAATTCTGAAAAAGCTGTTGCAATCGGTATTTATCACCTTTTATTATTGGTAGATCACCTTTTATAATCGAAAAATGACTAGGTACATGAAGGCTTTCTGAAATATCTTCGATAAGTTTATTTGTATCTACATCATAAGCCTCAACCTTATTTTTGCCTATTGTTGAATATTCTAAAATACCATTAATCAAAGCATCCATTTTCTCAACATTAGACCGAATCAGTCCAAGTTGTGCATTACAGTGGTCATCTAACTTGTCTTTATTATCTTCCATTAGCCAAGCTGCCAATGCATCAACACTACGAAGAGGTGATTTTAAATCGTGAGACACCATATGCGCATAATCACTAAGTTCTTGATTTTGATACTCAAGTTCAATCAATAATTTTTCGCGCTGCTTATTTATTTGAAGTATTTCTTTGGTTTGATTATCAATATCCTCTATGAGTTTTAGTCCATCAATCTTAAAATCACCAATTTCGTTTTCTTCTATCGCAAATTTTGATGGACCTAAACCTTGCATCACACGCCTTAATTCATCAATAAGGCTTTTTTGTACTCTTGCTTCTTTTCTTAATCTTTCATTAGCCTCAAATAATTCTTCAGAACTTATTGCCATAGCTCGCTGTTGCATAGTATACTGCCAATCAAAATTTTCATAAGATCTTCCAACAGCATCTAAAAACTTCTCAAGCTCCTTACTTTCTGCTAATTCTTTGCTAAGATATTTTCGTATTTGACGTTTTAATAGTGTTGGCATTATTCACTAATTAGAGTTATGGTCATGGTTTGGTTATGCAACTGGCAATTTTGTTCTCCTGCAAATGGTGCTATTTCACCATAAGAGTAAAAGCCACAAATTGCTGTTTCATTGCCTAGAGCTTCTGTAATTTCTTCTATCTCTTCCTCAACTCGCTGATCCATAACTAATTTTCTACCTATACAGCTAACCAATAAAGCCAATTGTGGTTTTGACTTCATACCCTCTAAAGCTAAATGTGCAGCCTGTCCTGAGGCACTTGCTATATTGTCTATATTGGTCATCATTAATTGAACCTTGGACTGTTCTGGAATATCACCAGCCAAAATCATAGTATTTTTTTCTTCATCTATATTCAGTATGGTTCTTACATACGGTTGTTCTTCATTTTCACTTTTTACATTTAATGGATATAATAATGCCGCACCTGGTAATTTCTTTGAAGTATCACCAAGGTACTTTTTGTATAAATCTAACGCTGGTTTATCATCTAGCTCGTAAAGCTCATTTGAAACAGATTTGGTTACCGAACGTTCTGGTCCAAAAGGTGTCCACCCACCACGTATTGCAAATGAAGACTCAAAACTTTCTCCATAAAAACCTATAGCTACGATTTCTCCTGTTTTAGGACTTTCATTATAGGACGAAAGTGTTTTTTCAAAACGTGGTCCATCACCACACAATCCTCCTGTTATTAAAATTTTATTTTCAAACGCTTCATTCATAGCTTTAGTAAGCTCACTTCCGTTTATAAAACTCCCATCTGAAATAACAAAAATGTGTTTTAAACCTTCCGAAGGAAACTGATTGACCAAATTTTCGCCAGCCGCATAACTGTTATTATCAAAATTTTTGACGCTACTTGTTTTTATTAAAAATTCTGTTTTTTCAAATTCTATAGCCGTAATCGTAATAGCTTCATCATTTACAGTATCTACAACAATGTCTCCACTTGTTGACCCAAAAACCAAGTGCCCGTTTGGAAATAATGACTTTACCTCAGTGTAAATATTTGAATCTTCTAATAGAAATCTATTCCCAAAGACTAGTACTAAAGGATTGTTTAATGCCATTGAAGGCGAAAGGTATTGCCAATCTTCACCTTTATTTCTTTGTAATTGTACAATTTTCATTAGCTATTTTTTTAAAGTGAAATAGAATGTAGTACCCTCACCTGGTTTACTATCTAACCATATTCTACCATTATGAAGGTTAATAATTTTCTTAACTAAGGAAAGTCCAATACCCGTAGAATCCTTACTCTTTTTTAATGAATGAAAGATTTTAAAAACTTTTTCATGAAACTGCGGCTCTATACCCATACCATTATCTTTAACCGAAAATGTATAGTATTCTTCATCTTCAGCAACATCAATTTCTACAAGACCTTTTTCCTTATCATTAAACTTTACAGCGTTACTAATTAGGTTCTGAAATACTTGTTGAAGCTTGGTCTTATCTCCATTTAGAGTTGGCAAATTACGTAATACACTTACATTTATATGCTCTGGTATATATAATATTTTAAGTAAATCTTCCACTAAACGTCCTATATCCACAGGCTCTGATAGGGTATTATCAGATGCGACACTAGAATAGTTTAAAACATCAGAAATTAGTTGTTCCATTTTTTCTAATGTAGTCTGAATGAGGTTAAAATTATTGAGACTTGTACTATCTAATTTATCTTTATTGTCTTCTTTTAACCAGCTTACCAAGGCATCAATACTTCTTAGTGGTGATTTTAAATCGTGAGATACTATATGTGCATATTCTTGTAGCTCATCATTACTCTTTTCTAGTCTTTGGAGTAATTTTTCTTTTTGGAATTCTAAACTTTTAAGTTCCGTTATATCTAAATGTATCCCAATTGACCCTGTGATGTTTCCTTTTAAATCATAATTTGGAGCACCGCTTATTAGCCAGTATCTAATTTCGCCCGACTTATTTTTTATTTTAAGCTCGTAAGAATTAGATTCACCTCTTAAGCGTTTTTCATTTTCTTGTTTAATGATATTGTTCTCTTTATCTACCTGGAAAATATCACCTCCCTTTTTTCCAATTAAATCATCTTCATCATAGCCCGAAATTTGTTCGAAACTTTGATTTACCATCAAAATCTGGTCTTCATTATTTACCTCAACAAGACCAAGATTCATGTTCGCAATAATGTTACCGTATTTCTGCTTTTCTGCAACAAGTGCTTGTTGATATTTATTTTCTAAAGTAATATCTCTTACGATACCCTGAGCTGCTACTGCCTTTCCATCCTCATAAATCGTACTAGCATTAATATGTACTAATTTTTGCTCGTTATTTTTAGTTAAAATATTGACTTTAAAATCTGTAATAGAACCGTTTTCTAAAAGGCTTTTAAATGAAGGCTCTATACGGTGAACTTCTTCTGGAACTACAAGTTTTATCAAATTGACATCTTCGTCTTTTGAATTAAAACCCAATAAATCTATGGCAGCTTGATTCATCTTTAGGACATTTCCCCAAAGATCTATTATAACATAGGCATCTACTATATTTTCGAATACACCTTGTAGCTGAGAACTGGTTTTAGAGTATAATGTAATGAGCTCTTTGTGTGATGCTTCTAACTTTTGGTTAAGGTCATACAGCTCTGCGGATTTTGCCTCCAAAATCTCTTCTGCTGCTTTCCTAGAAGCCCGCTCTCTTGCAAGTGCTCTTTTGAGAATTTCTACTTCTTCTTGGCTCATTTTTATGCTTTATTGATAAAGAACCTCACTTCAGTTCCTTCATCATTAAGTTTTTCAATTTCAATATTTGCCGGAACGTTAAATAACTTAAATGTCTCTAACATTAAACCTTTACCTAACATGTACAACGCCTTGTCTGATTTATATACCATCACCATTTTGTCATCTGTTTTTTCTTCTAACTCAAAAGTTGGTAACTGTGCATCTGGATATATTTTTTGTACCTCCACATGTATATGGTTTTCTATTGACGCTAAAAGATTCATAGGATCTTTGTAATGCTGTACCAGATTTGGATGCGATTTAATTAATGCTTTAAAAAGGTGCTCTGCATACACCATTAATAGATCGTCTACTGCAATATCGGTGTTTTGGCTTAGATGCGATATTAATTGTAACATCTCAGAAAACTCATAAGTACCTACTGCTGTGTAAATGCCATCTGACTCTAAATTAGATTGGTTGATAATTTTATCTACCATAGCCAAGCCAAATTTTTCCTCAACTAATTCTAAAAATTCGGTAAAGATTATACCTTTCATATGTTTCTCTTTTGATTTGAAAAATATAACTGATTACGTAATAATAGCACTTTTCTAAATGCTCAAAAAGCAATTGAGAATACCTTAAAGGACTAAACTGTAATCAATTCATTTATACTCCAATATGCTAATAATTTTTCGATTTTAGAAACATAATCTTCGTATTTTAAAGGTTTTAGCACATAACCTGCTATACCTATTTTGTAACACTCTAAAAGATCGCGTTGGTTACTGGATGTCGTAAGGATTATGGTTGGAATATATTTTAACCTATCATCTGCCTTTAATATTTTGAGAAATTCTATCCCATTTATTTTCGGCATGTTTAAGTCTAAAAGAATAATATCAGGAAGTTTATCTTTTTGTTCTAACAGTTTTAATGCTTCTTCACCGTTATTAGCTTCTATAATCTTATGATTAAGATTTAAAGATGATTTAGCCCTACTGAGCTTCATTACCTCTATCATATCATCTTCAATAAGTAAAACATTAAGCGTTTTCATATTAAGCTAAATTAAAGTGGTGCAATTTACCTGAATATGACAAGTCATTAGTTTTTATTCGGCTGGAAGGAATTTACTGTCGACGAATGGAAGATAAGTGTCGACGAATGGTTTTTTTTGTCAGGCAACTCTTAGATTTTTGTGGTTTAGCACATTAACCATTTCTAGTGTTGTTCGCTGTGTTTCTAGTTTAATTTTTTCGAACTCTTGTAGAAATTCAACTGAAAAGCTACTGCTGTTCTTTCCATCTAAATACATTTCAAATTGAGAAATAAAATCTAGATGTTTAAGTTTTTTATCGAATATAATACTACTATCTTCATCTATCTCACTTACTAAAGTCTTTGCCTTTTCATTTGTTTTAACTTTTAAAATCTTAGGATGATATTTGAAATAGACTGAAATTTTTTTAAGCTTTTGCAACAATCTCAATTGCGCAAAGTGTGCCAATAAATTATTCATTTCTAGAGGGACGTTTTGATTAATTAATATGACAAACTTAAAACCTCAACTATCTAAAAAATGTGTTTTTAGATGAGTAAACATTTGTAGGCGACGAATGGAAGTTTATTATCTTTAACCAGAAACACCAGATAATAACTATAAGCTATCTCGCACCTTTTTTGGAAGGCCCTTGACGACCTCATCGTATGAATGGTCTATAAGCTCTAAAATAAGCTTTGTTGAAAGGTCTGTATTTTGAATTTTAACACTGTTCCAAAGTCTTTTGTGCATGTGGTAGCCTGGTGTTACACCTTCGTACTCAACGCGTAGTTCTTCAGCATAATCTGGGTTGCATTTTAAATTAATATAACCCTCACCATTTTCCCACTTAGATAAAGAGGCCAAAGCGAACATTTTATTGCAAACTTTAAAAACTAATACATCATCATCAAAAGGAAAATGCTCAGTGACTTCCTTTTTGTTCATGCAATAATTTCTATAGTCTTCTATATTCATTTTAAAAGTTTCCTGTCTTCGCTCTCAATCTTTAAGGCAGAATAATCTAAAGTCCAACCAATAGTTTGAACAAGGTTCTCAATAAGTTGAATTGCCTCTAAGGCTTCTAGTCTTGCTACATTATACAAGCCACTTTCTGGGATTTTATCCATAATGTGTTCTTTGGCTTTGGTGTGAAGTTCAGTAAGATCTGAAGCTTCAAATTTATTAAACATGCCATCTTGCTTGTCGTAATAGTTTATATCACTCTCTATGGATAAAACCTCGGGTTGTGGAAAATGTGATAATACCACCGTTTTAGATTTTAAATCTGAACGCATCTGTACTTTACTTAGATCGAATCCTACATGCGCTTTTGCATTAATAACCACTAAAGCTTTCTTTCTACTAGATATAAGTTTTAAGAATTTCTCCTTTACATCTTCATAATGATAAATCTCTGCAAAGTCGCCCTCTACAGTAATAAATTTACAAACACGCTTTATTTTATCTAATAAAACAATGGATTGTTCGTTGGTTTTCTTTTTGATTTTCCATTGCCTAAAAATGGTAACCAAGCCTAGTGTAACCAAAATGCTAATGATAATTATAAAAAATGTTTCCATAATTAATTATTCCCTATTTCGCCCAGATGCGTGTTTTTAAAATCATCTTTAAACTTTAACCCGTAACCGAAAATTCTATCTAATGAAGCATGAGAAAATAATATTATCCCTATTAGCTTCAACAATTCGATGTCAACATATATGCCCATAAGATAAATAACAATTGCCAATCCTTTATGATGAAATATATTGTACGCTATAGCACCCTCTTTAGTGCTTATTAGATAACCCAACATACCAATATCTGGCAAAAGTATTAGCACCAAAAACCACCACCAAGCATAACTCAACTGAGTAAATAGGAAAACACCTAGAATGAACATCCCTAATTCTTCGAGCTTTAATGTTGTTTTCATGTATTAATATTTATTTTTTAAAAGGTCAGATGGAACACCCAATTAACATTCCGCTGTGTGTCTAAAAATTAGTCATGAATGTTTCATTATCTAATCCATAATTTTATACAACACAGGTTTACTAGGTGTTGCATCATTTTCAAATGGTGCAATCTGAAGGTTAAGCATATAAGCTCCATCTTCAATCTTATTAGACACATAGATGAATTCTGTTATTGTAGCATCTTTTCTTATAGCGCCATTAGTGTTCCAGAAAGCATTGTGTCCTTTAAGTTCGCCTCCATCCTCTTCTCTATCTACACTTGGCAAATCAATAAGTAAATGCTTAATTCCTTTTTTTACCAACAACTTAATTGCATCTTCTTCAAAGTATGTCCAGTTTGTATTAGAGTATTGTCTTGTTTTTTTGTCGCTAGTGTTTGGCATTGTTCTTACAACTAAAGCCTCCCTTTTTTTATTTCCTAGCGCAAATTGGAGTTGCTTAGCTGAAACCACATAATCCTCCCCTCGCTTTTCTGGCGCAACAGTAATTACCTCTGCTAAAAAGAAAAATCTTTTGAGGTATTTATTTATTGAGTATTTCTCTTTTACTATATGGCCTACTGTTTCTGTATGTGTGCCATGAGAGTGTGGATTGAAGGTAATGGTATTAAAATTAACTGAAGCACCATTTTCTACGCTAATTACATCTTCATCAAAAACTTCTGGCTCTATTTTTGGCGGACCAATATACCATGCATTAACATTAGAAGCCCCATCCTTTATGGGAATTGAAATATCTAATGGTTGAGTTAAATCTATTTTTAGTTTTCTAGAATTGTATTGTATTGTTGTTATCAAGATAAATTAAGTTTAAATAATTCGGAGGCAATACCATCACTTAAAAATTGTCCTTTTTTAGTAACTCGTATATGCTTGTTATCAATATATAATAAATGTTGGTTTATAAAAGTTTTGGCTTGCTCTTTTAAGTAATCTTTATAAGATTTCCCAAAATCCGCTTCAACCTTATCTATTGAAACTCCCCAAACGGTTCTAAGACCTGTCATAATATATTCGTTATAGCGATCTGTAGTGGTTAAAGTTTCAATCTCTATTGGTAGTTCATTTTGCTGAATTGCCTTTATATATTTGGTATTATTCCTCACATTCCAACCACGCTGTTTACCATTGAATGAATGTGCGGAAGGCCCAATCCCTATATAAGGTTTGCCTTGCCAATAGGCTGAATTGTTTTTACTAAAATAACCCTCCCTACCAAAATTAGACAATTCATAATGTATAAAATCTGAAGCTTCAAGCTTGTCCTTTAGCAGGTGAAATTGCTCGTGTGCTTGTTCGTCATCTACATCATTAACAATACCTTTTTTTACAAAAGAAGCCAAAGCAGTTTTAGGTTCAACTGTTAACGCATAGCTAGATATATGTGGTATATTATAGCTTAAAGCCATTTCAATATTCTGTAGCCACTGATTATTTGAAGCTCCCGGAATACCGTAAATTAAATCAATTGAAATATTATCAAAGTGGCGAGTCGCCACAGACAAGCACTCTTTTGCTTCTTCAGTATTATGCGCACGATTCATCAATTTTAAATCACTTTCAAAAAAGGATTGAATTCCAATTGACAAACGGTTTATTGGGCTTTTAGATAATTCTTTGATTCGAGTTTTAGACAAATCATCTGGATTAGCTTCAAGAGTGATTTCAGGATTTTCAATTACTTTATAATTCTCATAAACGGCATTAATTAATAACTCTAATTCGTCATTAGTTAACAAACTTGGTGTTCCACCTCCGAAATAAATGGTTTGCACCTCCACATTCTTAAATTCGTCCTTACGTATTTGTATTTCTTTTACTAATGCATTTACTAGTTCATCTTTCTTTTTTAATGACGTTGAAAAATGAAAATCGCAATAATGGCAAGCTTGTTTGCAAAAGGGAATATGTATGTAGATGCCTGCCATTCTACTTTTTTACTCTATCCTCATTTTGTTTTACAAAAGCTGACCAGCCTGTATAACTTTTACCAACCTCAACACGACCCTGGTTATAAAAATGACAAACTGCCGCAGCCAAACCATCAGTAGAATCGAGGTTTTTAGGCAATTCCTTTAGATTTAATGTGCTTTGTAACATCTTAGCTACTTGCTCTTTGCTGGCATTACCATTGCCTGTAATTGCCATTTTAATTTTCTTAGGAGAGTACTCCGTAATAGGTACTTCGCGAGACAAGCCTGCAGCCATGGCAACACCTTGTGCGCGACCAAGTTTTAGCATACTCTGTACGTTTTTTCCAAAGAAAGGTGCTTCAATCGCTATTTCGTCTGGATGGTAGGTGTCGATAAGTTCTACAGTTCGCTCAAAGATAAGCTTAAGTTTCAGGTAATGATCGTCATATTTTTTAAGATGTAGCTCATTCAGTTGCATAAACTGCATTTGTTTTCCAACCACTTTAATGAGGCCAAACCCCATTATGGTTGTTCCTGGATCTATACCTAATATAATTTTTTCCTTACTCATTATTTAATCACAATATTGACAACCACTTAACGATACAGCAATACCAAAAGTGACATTAAATACACTGCCATTAAAAGCTCCTAAACCACTTATGGCTGGGTCATATTCATCTAAAGACGTTAATCCATATATATAGGCTACATCTGTATATATAGACACTTTTTCATTAATAGCATAGTGCAATTCTAATCCGCCTAAAAGGTTTAAATAGGATTGTTTATTATCACCTAAATTTCCCAGTGGCTTTGCAAAACTAAACCCTGGTCCTGCATGCAAAATGGTTCTTAATTGTGGTGGTAAAAATCCCAGATATTCTGTTGGATCAAACACAAATTGTGCATTTACACGCGAATAGTTTATCTTAAATTCTGGCGAACCATCATCACTTTTAAAGCGGTTAAAACCATAATCTAGCTTTACACCATAAGCACGTTTAAACATATGTTGCACACCAATATTTACTGTAGGAAAATTAACTGATTGCGCGTAAGCACCATCTACAAAACCATCTGTTGTTGGGTAGTTAAAACCAACAGCAAAAAGTGCTTTCCATCTGCTAGTAGCCTTGCTAAACTGAGCATTACTATGTAACCCAATACATAGCACACTAAATAAAAAGAGGTATTGTTTTAAATTGAGCTTCATGTGTAAGTTTTTGGTTTAATTTGCATCATGCTTTACAACATACCTTACAAAACTAAGCAATTCTTCTTTGTGCTGATTAAGTTAAGCATCGTTGTTGGCGCATTTTATTTTATTTACTCTAAGCTTATCGAAAACGAGCAACTACGAATAAGTGATTTTTTAGCTTTTTTGAAAGAAAATAATACATTTTCACCCAAAAACATCATTTTTTTAATCATTTTGAGTGTTTTTAACTGGTTTTTTGAAATTTTAAAATGGAAAACTTTAGTAAAAACTATTAAAGGCATTTCTTTTAGAGATGCTTTAGAACAAAGCTTAGGCGGATTAACGGCTTCATTAATCACACCCAATCGAATTGGCGATTATGGTGCTAAAGCTATTTACTACAATACATCTCACAGAAAACGAATTGTACTATTAAATCTATTGGGCAACATGTCTCAAATGACGATAACCACCATCTTTGGTGTTATTGGGTTGGTCATTTTTATAAATAGGTATCAAATTGAGGTTGACTACTATAAGCTTGCAAGGTTTGGAACAATTATTATACTCATTGGCATTTTTGCTTTTTTTGGCGCAAAACAAAACAAATTCAATATCAAAGGGTACTCTATAAATAAAGTCCTAGATTTTATAAAGAAAATACCATTCAAAGCTCATTTCTTAAACCTGAGTTATTCATTAGTTAGGTATCTAATTTTTTCATTTCAGTTTTACTATTTACTAACTATTTTTGGAGTAGAAGTTGACTATTTTAAAGCTATGGTAGTTATTACAAGTATGTACCTACTGGCTTCAATAATACCAAGCATTACTATTTTTGATGTAGTTGTAAAAGGAAGTGTTGCTGTGTTTTTGTTTGGTTATGTACAAGTTAACGAGTTAACCGTTCTATCTATAATTACTTTGATGTGGTTATTGAACTTTGCAATTCCGAGTGTATTTGGAAGCTATTTTGTATTGAATTTTAAACTACCAAACACCAAAGAATGATGGCTTTTATCTTCATTATCGCTATCCTTTTGTATCTATTTTTAATAGGAAGTCTCATCCTTGGTTTTGATAGAGTTGAAGATTTTAAACTAAAAGATCTGAAACCTAAAACCAAGTTTTCTGTTATTGTTCCTTTTAGAAATGAAGCAGAAAATCTATCACAGTTATTAGATTCAATATTACAATTGAATTACCCTAAATTGATGTTTGAAGTTATTTTGGTTGATGATGATTCTGAGGATGATTCAGTGAAAACTATTCGAAAAGTTCTCGATACAAAATCCTTCAAAAAGGATTTCACTCGAACTGAAGTTATCAAGGTTATTAAAAACAATAGACTTTCAAATTCCCCTAAAAAAGATGCAATAAATACAGCTATAAAAGTAGCTCAACATGATTGGATTATTACCACAGATGCAGATTGTACATTGCCAAAATATTGGCTTGACGCTTTTGATGAATTCATTCAAACCAATCAACCCAATTGCATTGTTGCTCCTGTAACTTACAATGATCCATATTCTTTTTTAAAACGTTTTCAGGTTTTAGATATTTTGAGTTTGCAAGGCGCTACTATTGGAGGATTTGGTATTAAACTTCCGTTTTTGTCTAATGGTGCCAATCTAGCATATAGAAAATCTATTTTTCAATCGGTCAACGGTTTTAGCGGCAATGATAATCTGGCTAGTGGAGATGATATCTTTATGCTAGAAAAGTTAAAAAAAATAGATTCAAAAAAAGTCTTGTATTTAAAATCTTACCAAGCATTAGTTACCACAAAATCTGTTTCAACATTAAAATCCTTGATTCAGCAACGCCTGCGCTGGGCTTCTAAGACCAGTCATAATCCTAATTGGTTTTCAAAAGTGGTTGGGCTTGTTGTTTTTTTAGGCAATCTGGCATGTATTACCATACTTCCAATTTTAGTCTTTGGATATGTAAAACCAAGAATTGCAGTTGCCTTGTTAGTAATAAAATTCAGTATTGATTTTCTGTTGTTGTTTAAAACTGCTCGCTTTTTCAAACAAGAAAATGTTTTATTTTCATACGTTTGGTCTTGTATTCTTTACCCCTTTTTTAGCGTGTATATAGCTGTATTATCGCTTTTTAAACACTACCAATGGAAAGGTAGAACTTTTAAAAAGTAACCTTTACTTAAGATATTTTTAATAGATTTACTGAAACCAACACTCATGTTAGAGAATTTGGTAGACCACAAATCACTTAAAAAACTCACAAATGAAGAAAATTCTTTTTGCAATACTTTTCTGCATGGCTTTCCAATTAAATTACAGTCAACAAACCTACGCTGTTAATGGAGAAACTTTAGAACTTAAAACCGAAGTTGACGGCAAGCTAGATTTACTTTGGAATGTTATTGATGGTAAATACCGCTATTTTGTAAAAACTGAAGATGGCACTATTACTGAGTTAAAAAACACGAAAGACGATAATAATGATTACCAGGAAGAGTATAAATCTACTTTGAATAGTCTTACCAGTGGCATGTCTACGGACAAACTAAAATTAACGCTCTACAGTCTTAAGAATTTTATAGATAGTTATAATGCTTCAGTAGATTCTAGCTACACCTCAACTAATATTGAACGTAACGTACAGTTTAGATTGGGGTTTTCTGGTGGAATTACTAATAATCCCTTTGTTGGTAATCCTGACAATACAAAAACACCAATGATTGGTGCAGAATTAGAAATTTTTGAGGCTAATGCCTTACCAAGACATTCTGGCTTTTTGCAAGCGAGACATACTTTTGAAAACGATGATTTTAAATATAGTACAACAGAGTTAGCCTTGGGCTATCGCTTTAGATTTATAAATAAAGAAACCTTTTCAATTTATGGACAAGTGAAATTAGCAACAGTTAATTTTTCAGATTTTACATTCTTAGACGAAAATGATATGGAAGTGGATTCTAATGAAACCTCGTTTGATATTCCTTTTATTTTTGGTATAGGATCAGACATTAAAGTTGGCAACAACAGTTATATCACTATTATTTATGGCGAATTATTCGCTGCTTTTTTAGACAATCAAGGTAACTTTTCTACAGATATTGCTGTTGGATACAAATTCAACTTGTGACAATGAGCTTAAGGAATTTCAAAACCTCCAACCCTGTTTTTAATGGCTACTTTTGGGATGATGGCAAATCGTCTTCAAAAACCATGACTGTCGCTGGTATTTTCTTTAAGTCTATAGTGGGTATTTTGATTATTGCGGCCATTACAGCTTACTTATGGAAACTCAATGAAACCGGAACACCAATGCGTTGGTTTACTTTAGGCGGCATGCTAGGCGCCATTGTAATAAGTGTTTTAATTTCCATACGACAAAACTGGGCACATATTTTAGTACCGCTATATATCATTGCTAAAGGCTTTTTTTTAGGTGGTTTCTCAGCTTACGCACACAAAAATTTCCCCGATTTACCATACCAAGCTATTGGTGTAACCATCATTACATTTTTTGTAATGCTACTACTTTACCAATTAAGAATTATAGTAGTAACTAAGAAGCTCCGAAGCGTTATTATTACAGCCACTGTTAGTATTATGGTTGTGTATCTCACCTCTTGGATTTTGAGTTTCTTTGGTATCAAAACCTATATTTGGGGAACATCTTGGTTTGCAATTGTTTTTAATGTCTTGGCAGCAATAGTAGCTTCTTTCGCACTACTTTTAGATTTTGATTATATAGAACGCTACAAAAATAAAGCACCAAAACATAAAGAGTGGCTTGCTACTTGGGGTCTATTGGCAACGCTAATTTGGCTGTATGTTGAAGTATTACTATTGATGCAAAAGTTAGCGATTAGGTTTTAATCTATCCTGACAATTACAGGTAATTCAAACGCAGTCGTAACCTGTTGCCCTCTTTTTATAGCAGGAAATATTTTTGGCACATCTTTTATACTCTGACGCAGTAAGCTGTCAATCTCAGGTATTTGATATTCGGTTTCTGGTTTTAAGGTGATATCTTCAATTTGTAAAAGTCCCTTGTTATCTATGATTAATTTTAACCGAATTGTATCGTAAACATCTTCTGAAACCACAATGTTCTGGCTTCCTAAATAATCATTAACATGTCTTAATAAGGTATTCTGAAAACAAACTCTACTATCTTCTTTAGTTGTCAAAGCTTCACAACTATCAAAAGTTGGATACGTGTCTACATCGTTCCAATTAAAGGTTTGTAATTCTTCTTCTAGTAAATCTTCTGAATTTACTTTTTGCTTCTCAAAATAGTCGCAAGCGGTTAACAGAAAAATCAATAAAAAACAAGCTAGTCGGTTCATTAGCACATTTCTAATAGCGAAATGTACAATAATTTTAGGATTTACACTTCTAACTATTAAATATGAGGTTAATTATAGCTTAAGTAAGTGCTTTTATTCATTCAAAGTTATTGGTAATGAAAATGCTACAGCGATAGCTTTCCCTTTTTGACGACCTGGTATAAATTGTGGCAATAAGCTTAAAACACGAATTGCTTCTTCTTCTAAAACTTTACTAGCTGCTCTGGCTTGAATTCTAGTAACATTACCATCTGCATCTATCAAAAAACGTGCAAAAATACGCTTACTATATAATTCTGTGTTCTTCTCAACACCTTTATTAAAATGCTTTTTAACATGAGCATCAACAAACTCAGAGAAACATTGCTTTTTTTCTTCTTTTGATATTAAATTTTCACAATCTTTGTGTGAAGGAGTTATGTCTACAACACTAAAAGGTACCTCAACTAATTCAGTTTCACTTTCTGTTTTATGTAATGGTGAATCAATGACAGATGTAGACTTACCGTCAGTAACAATTAATTTATAGTACGACTTATCTTTATTTAATCGATTCATTAAATCATCAAAACGTTTTTGTTCTTTTTTGGTTTTGTTTGACATATCCTCAACAAATAATTTCAATGTTCCATTTCCTGTATAAGATTCCCATTTCCTTTTAGCTTCATCAGTTTTTTTCCATTCTAAATAGCCTTGATAACTTTTATGTGGTAAATCATACATTTTTTTATACAGTTCTCTACTTTCATCTGACAACTCATTACTTTCCGATTTTTTGTCTATCATCATTTTGACCATGTATCGCATAAATGCACTCATCTTTAAGTAATCTTCTCTCGGTTTTATATACCTATCTAATTTTTCATATCCAAAACCTACATATTTTGAAATTTCATAGAACTTAATTCCCTCTTCTTCCATTTTAAGAAGCTCATTATAGTATATTTCAAGAAGCTCTTCATCAGTTAACTCCTGATGCATTTCTGTTTTAGCATAAGATTTTTCTTGTGCTTTAACCTCAGTTGAGGTATAAACCAACATTGCAAATATTACAGGAAGTAAAAGCGCATATTTAAACAAACTCTTTTGGCTGGATTTTGATTTTTGTAACATAATAATTCGTTTTTTGATTAATGATTTTTTGAAAAATGTATTGGTAAAAGACAGTGTATTAGTGTCTAATATTTGATGTAACAAGCTTTGGTAATAGCTAGACTTACCATGTTGTTTCACAGCTTTAGCATCTGCTATAAACTCGTGTAATTCTTTAACTCTATTTTGATACATATATACCAATGGACTAAACCAAAAGAGGATTCTTAGAACTTCAAAAAACAACAGATCTAAACTGTGCTTTTCTCTCACATGTACTAACTCATGCTCGTATATGGTATCTCTTTCGGATTTTGGAATATTAGCTCCTAAAAAAACAGTATTAAAAAATGAGAATGCCGCTGAACTTTTAAGAAGATTAACAATGAGTATGTTGCCTTTCCAACGTTTAGGATTATTGTTTTTTATAAGATAGAGTTTTACAATTTTGATTATAAAAACTAGTGTTGCTAATGCCATACCTATGTATAAAACAATTTGCCATACAGGTAATTGTGAGCTAGTAATA
>JASBSE010000614.1 GCA_030149115.1 Winogradskyella sp.
TTACCATTAAATTCAACTTGGTCTCCTTTCTTTTTTGTTTTTAATAGTTGCCCAATAGGTGACTGAATGGAAATAATGTAGTAGTCTTCATCTTTTAAAATGACTTTGCCAATACTAATAGCCAAGAAAAAAGAAATACTATCTGTTTTAACCAAACTTCCCAAGACTGCAGCGTCCGAAACTAAATTGGGTTTAATGAGTTGAAGTCTTTCTTTTGTTTTTTGAGCTTCATTTAGATAATTCATATTTTTTTCTAAATCGTCTAATAATTTAGAGTTGCCAGAATCATCTTCCTCATTACTTACTTTATCATTGCTCTCAATAGATTCTTTTATAAGCTCTATTTCGTTTTTATAATCAGCAATACGCTTATTGGCATGCTGGTTACAAAGTTCTAAAAGATCTCTTTTTATGTTCATTTTGTTATACAGCCTTCAATATTTCAGGCTTTTCAAATACTTGTATACTATCAATTAAACGTTCTTTTACAATATTCATCATACGCTTGTTTAAAGCCGAAGAGTTTTTAATATAAATATCATATTCCTCAACAGTAAACTGCCCTATAATCATACCTTTAAGTGAATTTCTAAATTTCATATCCTTGTGAATAGCGTTGTCTATATAGCCCAATTGTTTTGGCAGAGTCAGTTCGTAAAAAACATTCTTTCGTTTGGCAATATAATTTCTAAAAACAGCAATGAATAAATCGTGCTGCATCTTTATGATTGGACGTAATGTTTTATTCTGAAACAACTCATCAGAACTCATTGAATCATAAATTTTAGCCGAAGAAATAACAGGTCTAATAGATAACAAATACTCAGTACGTGTAGCCATGGTTAAGTCATTTAGGATTAATGTTATACTAAAATTAGCTATTAAGGCATTCTATAAATGGAGTAGTGGATATTGTTGTTAACGTTGTTATTAACATTTCAGATTTTAGTATTCAAAAATCTAATTCAAAATACCTTATCAACTCACTATTAACTGCTATATTTGATAAAATTCATTATATGAAATTCGGAAGTGTAGACCATCCAGAAGAAATAGATTTTACTCTACCACCAGATCATCCTGACACCTTAAAGGCACTGCAAAAAAATCCTTCAGACAAAACGCAGGTTTTTGTTGGTTGTGCTAAGTGGAATAAGGCAGATTTAAAAGGATTCTACCCAAGGGGAACAAAAGACGAATTAGAATATTATTCGCGTCAGTTCAATTCTATTGAACTAAATGCAACATTCTATAGGATATTTCCGCCCGAACAGTTTGAGAAATGGTATGAGAAAACACCTGATGATTTTAGGTTTTTCCCAAAGCTTAATCAGGAAATAAGCCATTGGAAACGTTTAAATGAGGATATTGCACCTGTGGTGGATAATTACCTTTACAGTGCTGTTAACTTAAAGGAAAAGTTAGGTTGTGTGTTTTTACAAATGCACAACAATTTTGCACCAAAGGACTTTGATCGTGTTATAAACTTTGCTGAAAGTTGGCCCAAAGAAGTACCGTTAGCAGTAGAGTTTAGGCATACAGATTGGTATAATGATAAAGTTATCGCAGAAGACTTGTATCAACTTTTGGAAGAAAACAATATTTCCAATATTATAGTTGACAGTGCTGGTAGACGCGATATTATGCATATGCGACTTACTAATTCTAGGGCATTTGTGCGCTATGTTGGTGCAAATCACCCGAGCGATTATACACGTTTAGATGATTGGGTAGAGCGACTAAAACATTGGAAAGACAATGGTATTGAAGAAATAGATTTTTTTGTACACCAGAATATCGAAAAAGAGTCACCATTACTTTCAGCATACTTAATTAAAAAACTAAATGCTGAATTAGGAACAGATTTAAAGATTCCAAATGAGGATCAGCAACAGAAACTTTTGTAGATTTTGTTGAAATAAAACTCCTATACACTATCAATTAATTATTAATATGAGATTCCACACACGTAAATGGGTTAAACCCGAAGACTTAAATCCTAACAGCACACTTTTTGGTGGGCAACTTTTGGCATGGATAGATGAAGAAGTGGCACTGTACACTGTCATTCAATTAGAAAACCCTAAGGTTGTTACCAAATACATGTCTGAAATTAACTTTATGGCCTCTGCCAAAAAAGGCGACATTATTGAAATAGGAATTGAGGTTATTAAATTTGGAAAAACGTCGTTAACCATGAAGTCTGAAGTTCGTAATAAGATGACCAGAGAAACTATTCTAACCATAGATAAAATTATTATGGTAAATCTTGGACCAGATGGTAAATCAAAGCCTCACGGAAAAACAGAAGTAGAGTTTGTAAAGGATAGATTAGAGGATAATTAGTCCCTATTAGCCAATGTTAGCTCATAGATTTCTAAATCGAAGTATTTAACAGAAGCTAAAACGTGGTCGAAAACATCTCCAATAATATATTCGTAGTTTTCCCAGCGAATATCACTACTAAAGGCATAAATTTCCATAGGAATACCTTGTGGAGTAGGTTCTAATTGTCGGACCATTAAAGTCATGTCCTTATTAATGGCAGAATGGTTATCCATATAGGTTTGCAGATACTTTCTAAAAACGCCAAAATTAGTTAAGTTTCTTCCGTTGATTAAAATAGATTTATCAACATTTTTTTCGGTATTAAACTTCTTAATCTCTTTAGAGCGCTGTTCAATATAACTAGAAATAAGCTCTATACTTTTAAAACGTTCTATATCATCATCAGATAAAAACTTTATAGTAGAGGCTTTTATAATCACCGAACGTTTTATACGTCTACCACCAGAATTCATCATACCTCGCCAGTTTTTAAACGAGTCCGATATCAGCGCATAGGTAGGTATAGTAGTTATCGTTTTATCCCAGTTTTGAACCTTTACAGTAGCTAAATTAATTTCTATAACATCACCATCAGCGCCATATTTTTCAAATGTAATCCAATCTCCAATACGCACCATATCATTAATAGAAACCTGGATACTGGCAACAAAACCAAGGATAGTATCTTTAAAAATCAATAGAATTACAGCAGAAGCTGTACCTAATGAAATAGCAAACTTTATAAAAGTAACACCTGTAAGAATAGAGAAAATCGCAAAAATCCCAAGGATCCATGCAAATATCATAAATACTTGTATGTAACTGTCAATAGGCTTATCCTTATATCGTGGTAAGGTCTTTAGATAATCCTTTACTGAATTAAAGAAACTTCTAATGATTCTTAACGTCAATAAAATAGCGATAATCTTTAGAGTATTTTCAACGATGTTTTCAAAATACGTAAAGTCTGAAAACACATCCGGAACAAACTCAATAAGAATGATGAGTGGAATTATATGAGCAACATTTCTTGGCAGCTTGTTGCTTATCAATATATTGTCAAAGTTGGTTTTTGTGCGGTTGGCAATTGTGGCAGAAAATTTCCAGAGAATACGTTTGGTAATGTAGTCTATTATGTAAGCAACAATTAGTAATCCAATCAAAAGCCCGAGCATATTTAGGTATTGTGCTGTTTTATCAGGTACACCTTGCTCTACAAGAAAATTATATATATAATGTCTAATACTAAGCATTTACTGATTTAAGATATTTTTTATCAATGTAAAATGTACCGAAAGGAATGACAGAGGCAATAAGAATTATTCTCAAAGTTTTTCCATCCCATTTCATGTCTTTACTCATTAATACTGCCATAACAACATAAGCAATAAACAAAAGACCATGTGGCATTCCTAACATTCTTACATACTGCGGTTCATCAGCAAAATACTTTAGTGGAGTAGCAATAAATAACAATAAGATATATGATATACCTTCTAGAAGCGCTACTATTCTAAATATTGGCAATAATTTAGACATACATTAATTTTTATGCAAAAGTACTGTACAACTAAGAAATAACCATAGCATTTTAACAGCTTTTAAGAATTAAAATATTGAGTTTATGCATTCAATTTAATTGAATTAATCTTATTAAGAACTTAATGAATTATAAATAATAGTATCTTAGAGCCAAAATAAGAATCATGAAGAAATTATTTATACTTTGTTTACTGTTTGCCTTAGCAATACCTTCTGTTAGTGTTTCTCAAAATCCACTAACTAAAGAAGAAAAGGTACAAGCAATGTACGACTTGAATAAGAAGTTAATTGAATCACAAAATTTTAGTTTTATAGCCACTTGGGTTATTGGTCAAGATAAAAGGAAAGAGGTTGCTGAAAATGAAAATACAATTTCAATTAATGGTACCAATATTTACGGTCCACTTTCTACATTAGAGGCTGGTAGACCTGTAATGTTAAAAGGTGGCTTAGAAAATTACACCGTGAATTTTAATGATGAAACTCATGTGATTACAGTTAATTTTAAGATTGGATCGTATACTGCTAAAATAGAGGTGAAGTCAACCGGAAACGCTTTCTTAGAACTTAATAATATGAATAGCGGTAAACAACTCACATATAAAGGAGGCATAAAGTAAAGCCTATTTATAATCTTCTAAAAGAAAGGCTATTATCTGTTAATGATGATAGCTTTTTTT
>JASBSE010000615.1 GCA_030149115.1 Winogradskyella sp.
TCGGCAACTGGTTCTGAAGATGCAGGATTTTGTCCAGTTATTAATAAACCATCTTCGACCGCATAAGGACTCCAGTCTGCTTTTTTAGTGTAAATTCCACCATTACTCTTTAACATTTCTTCAACCAAAAATGGAACAACAGAAGTTAGTTGAACAGCTTCTTCTTCTCCGTTTGTAAATCCAGTTACTTTTTTTCCATTAACCAAAGATGTCCCATCCGTATTTTTTGTGTTTTTAAAAACTGCAGGAGCGTGACAAACAGCAGCAATAGGTTTATTGTTGTTATAAAAATCTTCTATTAAAGCAATTGAGTTTTCATCTTCAGCTAAATCCCATAAAGGACCGTGTCCACCAGGATAAAATACTGCGTCATAATCTGCTTGATTGACAGTTTCCAATTTTATTGTTTTAGATAAGATCTCTTGAGTTTCTTTATCATCATTAAATCTTATGGTTGCTGGAGTTTGGAAATCTGGTTCATTACTTTTTGGGTCAATTGGTGGTTGTCCACCTTTTGGAGATGCCAAAGTAATTTCAATTCCTTTATCTTTTAATAAGTAATAAGGTGCTGCAAATTCTTCAATCCAAAAACCAGTTTTCATTCCAGTATCTCCTAAATCTTCGTGATTAGTTAATACAAATAATACTTTTTTCATTGTTTTGCTTTTTTTGTGTTAATACTTAATTTTTTTTCATTAGAATTATTTTCTTTTGTGTTTTTACCACAAGAGGAAAATAAAGCTAAAGCGATTATAATTGTTGTTATTCTTTTGATTAGAGACAAAATTACTGTCAAATTAAGTACTGAAAATTGATGTATGGTAATAAAATCAATTATCAGATATTTCTTTTCTAATTCTACTTAAGCTTTCGGTAGTAATTCCTAGATAAGAAGCTATATGGTAATTTTTTACAGTCTGTTCAATTTTTGGGTAAGTGCTAATAAAAGAAACGTATCTTTCTTTAGCTGATTGGGCTAAACTTGCTAATATTCTTTTTTGAAAGCTAGCAAAAGCTCTTTCCATTTTTTT
>JASBSE010000005.1 GCA_030149115.1 Winogradskyella sp.
GTATCCTAATTCTTAGGAACAGGAAATCCTCTATCGCGCATTAAGGCATCAATTTTAGCATCGCGTCCTCTAAATAGTCGGTACGCTTTTGCAGGATCCATAGCATTACGTGGTGCAAACAAATACTTTACTAATTTTTTAGATACACCTTTATCATAAAAACCATCTGGTGCTTCGCTAAAAGCTTCGGAGGCATCGCTGGTTAACACATCTGCCCACATATAGCCATAGTAAGCTGTGGCATAACCTTCACCAGAAAACACATGGCCAAAATGTGGTGTTCTGTGACGCATAGGTAATTCTTTAGGCATGCCTAACTCATCCAATGTTTTACGCTCAAATTCATCGATATTTATATCGGTTGGGTCTGCTAAGTGCAATTTCATATCAATTAACGCAGAGGCTAAATATTCGGTTGTTCCAAATCCTTGATTAAAAGTTGCTGCTTTCTTAATTTTTTCTACCAGTTTAGCAGGAATCGGTTCGCCTGTTTTGTAATGTACTAAGAACTGATTAATGACCTTGTCGGTAGATAACCAACGCTCTAACAATTGCGATTGAAACTCGGTATAATCTCTAACTCCTCCTTGTAATGTTGGATACTTTACATCTGCAGCAAAGAAGTGTAAGGCGTGGCCAAACTCATGGAAAAATGTTGTGGCATCATCCCAAGATACTAAAACAGCTTCGCCTGGTGCTGGTCTTACAAAGTTAGAGTTGTTAGATGCTAATACATTGGTTTGCCCTTCAAAAGTGGTAGAACTTCTGTAGGTTGTAGCCCAAGCTCCAGAGCGCTTACCTTCGCGAGCATAAGGGTCCAAGTACCAAAGTCCGATATGTCTGCCTGAGATTTTATTGGTAACTTCCCAAACCTTAACATCTTCATGAAATACAGGGACAGAGCCCTCTTCAACAGGTGTAAATTTATAATTGAAAACTTCACCAGCCACAAAGAACATGGCTTCGGTTAACTTATCGAGTTGAAGGTATTGTTTTACTTCGTCGCTGTCTAAATCGTATTTCTTTTTACGTACTTTTTCGGCATAGTAGCGATAATCCCAAGGTTCTATTTTGATGTTATCACCAAGTTCATCAGCAACAGCTTGCATATCGGCAACCTCTTCTTTTACTCTTGCAGTTGCTGCTGGCCAAACTTTTAGCATTAAGTCCATAGCGTTTTCAGGGTTTTTAGCCATTCGGTCTTGTAACCTCCACTCAGCATAGTTGTCATAACCCATTAAGCCAACACGTTCTTTACGCAGTCTTAAAATTTCAGCAATAATTTTGTTATTATCGTATTCGTCTCCGTTATCTCCTCTTGAGTAATAATTTCCCCAAACTTGCTTACGCAAATCACGTTCGGTAGAGTAGGTAAGAAATGGATCCATTGAAGAGCGTGTGTTGGTAATAGCGTACATGCCATCTTTACCTTTGTCGGAAGCTATTTTAGCAGCCGATTTTATAAAACCATCAGACAAACCACCAAGTTGGTCTTTGGTTAAATAAGTAACATAGTTTTCTTCATCATGTAAAACATTGTTAGAAAACTTGGTGTACAGTGTGGACAGTTCTTTATTAATTTCAGCATAGCGCTTTTTCTTTTCAGCATCAAGGTTGGCACCATTCATTTCAAACTGTTTGTAGGTTAAATCTACAACACGTTGTTCTTGCAGCTCAAGAGGGTTTTTCTGCGACGCTTCATAAACAGCTTTGATGCGTTGAAATAGTTTTTCATTCTGAGAAATTTTAGAACGGAAATCCGAAAGTTTTGGAGCTAATTCTGCTTGAATCTCCCTAAATTCTGGTGAAGACATATTGCTAGACAAAATACCGTAATAGGTAAACACACGGTCTAGAGTTTTGCCTGCACTTTCCATAGCTACAATGGTGTTTTCAAAGGTTGGTGCTTCATCGTTATTGGCAATGGCATCAATTTCTTCTAATTGTAACTCCATACCTTTTTCAACAGCTTCTTTTACATCAGCAACATTCATTTTGTCAAAAGCAGGTACACCTTGGTAAGGTCCTGACCACTCTTGTAGTAGGATATTTTCTGTCATTGATTTGTCTTCGGTTTTTTGTTCTTCTTTACAACTTGCAAATAAGATAATGCTACTTAAAACAGTAGCTTTAAATGCTTTAGAAATCATTGGTTTAGTTATATTAGTTTTACAGAAACAAGATAAAGAAAATAGTGCAGTAGAATTCTTAATTATTCTATAATTTCTACCTTTCTGATATAAACGTTATCTATTGGCCAGTCACCATCATCGGTCTTTACAGCATTAATTTTATCTACCACATCCATGCCTTTTATGACTTCTCCAAAAACTGTATAGTCACCATCGAGATGCTTGGCCTTTTCTCTGTTTACAACAATGAAAAACTGAAACGGAGAGGCGAGTTTGTAGGCATTTTCAATTTCGCTACTTGGCATTGAGATTGAGCCACGTTGGTGAGTGTAACCGCGTTTGGTATCTGGTGGTAAAAGATATTGGCCAATTTTGCGTCGCTTTTTATAAAGGTCTAAGCCGTCACTACTTCCTCCTTGTATTATAAAATCTTTTACGACTCTGTAAAATTGTGTACCATCAAAGTACTTGCGTTTGGTAAGATAAATGAAGTTAGATCTATGGAATTTTGTTTTATCGTACAGCTGAATGATTATATCTCCAAAATCTGTTGTGAGTTTTACTTTATCTTCTTTGTGCTCCTTGTCATATTCTAAAAAGAATTCCATGGCGTTATCATCACTAAGAACAGGGAACTTTGATGTTTTTTTAGCTTCCTTTTTTTGAGTTGGCTTCTCCTTTGTTATAGTATCTTTTACAACAGTAGTGTTAGAATTTTTTGAAGTTTGCTTATCTTCACAGTTCCATAAAAAAAGAACCAGAATAAACATTAATTGAAATCTCATAAATGCGCTTTAATACGTTTTCTGAATCTGTAGTAAAAATAAAACATCTAGAGCTTTTTGGCGAACAATCGCATGCCAAAATGTCTCCACCTTACCGAATAGATTTGGCTAAACAGATGAGAGAAAAGGCTAAAACAGCTAAAACGGCTGGTGTTATGGCATTGTTTTACCCAAACCAAAAAGCGGAAACGCATTTAGTGTTAATTCTAAGAAAGACCTATAAAGGTGTACATTCTAACCAAGTTGGTTTTCCTGGTGGAAAGTATGAGGACGCTGATGATAATTTAATGGTTACAGCTTTGCGAGAAACAGAAGAGGAAGTTGGTGTACCTAGGAATAAAGTTAATGTTATTAAGACTATTTCACCCTTGTACATTCCTCCAAGTAATTTTATGGTTCACCCTTACTTAGGGTTGATGGATACCACTCCACAGTTTATAAAACAAGATGATGAAGTAGAAGATATTCTTGAAGTTCACATACAGGATTTCTTAGATGACAATAACATAATTACTACAAATGTACCAACATCTCTGAATGTTAGAGTCGATGTGCCAGCTTTTAAATTAAATGGTCATATTGTTTGGGGAGCAACGGCTATGATGCTCGGTGAAATAAAAGACTTGTTAAAACAGGTTTTATAAGTTGTCATATTTGTTACTTTTGTCATTCACAAATACGAAAAATTAATAATGGGATTATTCAAAAAAAATCCTTTTGGACATATACTTTGGGTAAAAAAATGGTTAATCAGAATTTTAGGTCTTTTAACGCATAGACGATTTAGAGGCTTTAACGAGTTACAGATTGATGGTTCTGAAATCATAAAGAATTTACCAGATACTAACGTACTTTTTATTTCAAATCACCAAACTTATTTTGCAGATGTTATAGCCATGTTTCATGTCTTTAATGCTAGTCTGAGTGGTCGATTAGACAATATTAAAAATGTTGGCTATTTATGGAATCCAAAGCTAAATATGTATTACGTAGCTGCTAAGGAAACTATGAAGTCGGGCTTTATTCCGAAGATTTTTGCCTACACAGGTTCTATTAGTATAGAGCGTACATGGCGCTCACAAGGTAAAGATGTAAATCGTCAAGTAAAAATGAGTGATATCACAGCTATTAAACGTGCTTTGGATGATGGCTGGGTAGTAACATTTCCACAAGGTACCACTACACCTTTTAAACCTATTAGAAAGGGTACAGCTCATATTATAAAAACTTACAAACCATTAGTAGTTCCTATTGTTATTGATGGTTTTAGACGTTCTTTTGATAAAAAAGGATTACGAATAAAAAAGAAAAATATCTATCAAACTTTTGAAGTAAAAGAGCCTTTACAAATAGATTATGATAATGAATCTATTGCAGAAATAGTTGAAAAGATTGAATATGCTATTGAGCAACATCCTTCATTTTTAAAGGTTATTCCACAAGAAGAATTAGAAGAGCAAGAACGTTTGAATAAATTACGTGATTGGTAAGATATATTGGGCAACTCTGTTAGCGTTAATACATATTTTACAATTCACAATTCTAAGAACCTAATTCTAAATCTCTAGTTTTTTAAGCTCGCTGTAATTGCTATTAAGACGTTTTAATAGAATACCGTATATAAGTCTATAAAATAGCCATATAATCCCTAGGAATATTGCTGTTACTAAAATGGTTATGGCAACAAGAACTGTCATTTGGGTAGAATCAAAAGACGCAACCTGATCATGAAAATCTGAGTTCTGATTAAATTCAAAGTAAAGCGAAAGCGGTATAGAAATAAAAATCATGACAAGATTGTATAGCACATAGTACTTAATCACTTTTCTTGTTTTTAGGATGCTCTCCATTAATTTTTTAGCGTTATCTGTAGATGATATGGATTTATGAGATTTGTAAAGTAGATACACAAATAATGCAACAACGGCAAAGCCAAAAATTGTTAGACCTGTAAAAATAGGGTTTTCATAGCTGGCTTCTAATCTTGCTCGCATTTTATCAGAAAAGAAATAAGGAACATAGCTAACAAGTACCCAAAAGAAAAGTTCGGCAACACTAATGTAAAACAAGGTTTTTACAATAGACGATGATTTTTTATGCAACATTGGGTAAATATCAGAACCTGAATAATTTTTGAATGTTTCAGTTCCTTTGTTCCAATCCTTTTTTAATAACTCTAATTCATCCATGAGCTTACGGATTTAAAATTGTTTTTAATTTCTTTTTTACACGGTTCATTTTTACTCGTGCATTTACTTCTGTTATACCTAGAGTTTCACTAATTTCTCGGTAATCTTTATCTTCTAGGTATAGAAATACTAACGCTTTTTCAATATCATTTAACTGTTGTACGGCTTGGTACATAAGCTTCAACTGTTGTTCTTCGGTATCGTCGTATTCTTCAGCTTTTATTTTAAATTGAACGCTATCAAACTCTTGTGTATTAATGCGTCGTTTAGATTTTCTATACAGTGTAATAGCTGTATTTAATCCTACACGATACATCCAGGTACTAAATTTAGAATCTCCTCTAAATTTAGGATAGGCTTTCCACAGTTGTATGGTTATTTCCTGAAACAAATCGTTATGTGCATCGGCATTGTTGGTATACAAACGGCATACCTTATGTACAATGTTTTGATGCTTCTGCAACTGCTCTACAAAACTATGTTCAAGTTCTTTGTTCAATTAATCTATTTGGTTAGTTATACTATTAGTAGCTGTAATGTTAATATTGTTACAAAATTTAAAGACATATCTTTATTGAGCCTGTTTTAGGGTTCAGAATTCGTATTTTTGTACATCTAATTCCCAATTACATTTTTATGAATATTCCTCAGTCTAATCTACCAAGAGTTGTTATTATTGGTGGTGGTTTTGCTGGTATAAATTTAGCAAAAACCATCGCGAATAAAAATCTTCAAGTTGTACTAATTGACAAGCATAACTATCACACCTTTCAACCACTTTTATATCAGGTATCTAGTTCTGGATTAGAACCAGATTCTATAGCGTATCCACTAAGAAAAATTATAAAAAAGCATAAGACCTCATTTTTTAGATTGGCTGAAGTCAACAATATTCAACCAGAAGAAAATATTATAAAGACTAGTATTGGAGACTTAACTTATGACTATTTGGTGTTGGCAACAGGAACTAAAACCAATTTTTTTGGTAATAAAGAGGTTGAAAGTAATAGTATGCCAATGAAAAGTGTGCCGCAAGCATTAAATATTAGAAGTCTTATTCTTCAGAATTTTGAAAAGGCGGCTATTGCAAATACAAAAGAAGAACGAGAGGCGTATCTAAATTTTATTATTGTAGGTGGTGGACCAACAGGTGTAGAATTGGCTGGTGCGATAGCAGAACTAAAGAATAATATTTTACCAAGAGATTATCACGACCTTAATTCAGATGATATGCATATACATTTGTTGGAGGGGTCGGACAGAGTGTTATCACCAATGAGTAAACATGCGTCTGAAAAGGCTACAAAATTCTTAAAAGCTCTAGGTGTAAATGTACATTGCAATACACTTGTTACAGGTTATAATGGTTTGGACGTTACAACCAATGCAGATTTAAAGATGCAGTCTGAAACTGTAATTTGGGCAGCTGGTGTTACAGGTGCACCTATTGGAGGTTTAAATGCTTCCGCTTTGGTAGAACGTGCTAATAGATATAAAGTGAATGAATTCAATCAAGTAGATGGTTATGAGAATATTTTTGCCATTGGCGATATTGCACTTATGACATCTGAAGATTACCCTAAAGGTCATCCACAAGTGGCACAACCAGCCATACAACAAGGAAAACTCTTGGGTAAAAACTTATTGAAATTAATAGAGAAGAAGCCCATGACATCTTTTAAGTATTTCGACAAAGGTTCTATGGCTACTATTGGTCGTAATAAGGCTGTTGTTGATTTAAAACCCTATAAGTTTGGCGGCTTTTTTGCTTGGTTTATTTGGATGTTTGTACACCTAATGTCTTTAGTGGGTTTTAGAAACAGAGTGATTGTGTTCTTTAACTGGACGTACAATTACATTAATTTTGATAAAGCAGCACGACTAATCATTAGACCATATAAGAAGTAAACAGTTTTTATTTTTATAAAATTCGTCAGTTCGAGTGATTCTGAGGTACGAGGAATTTTATCGAGAACTTTTTTAATGTTATGATTCTGATTTTCGATACAAATTTTTCTCATTTTAATCGAAAAATCCACTCGAATTGACGCATCAATTATGTCATATTTTCAAAAAACTGAAGATGTGAGGCTTAACCTCTTTTCAACTTCAAAATTCCTATAACAATTAAAAACTGCGCCAAGGCATAAGTTAGCATAATACTTATGTTAGAGAAGGGTAGTGGCTCATAGAATTTGTTTAAGGCTAAAATACTATCAGAAATCATAAAGAAAATAGCACCAGTAAACACCAGATTATAGCTGAGGTTGTTTACCATGCCTTTTCTTAAAAATGCTGAGGTTGCCATGCTCAAAATTACAATCATATAGACAATTACAGGAATAAGCATAGCTCCCAAACCATCTTTTAGTAAATAGAATAATCCTGAAGCATATATTAATAAAAGCACTATAAAGCCAATAAAGCGTTTTTGCTTGTTTCTATGTTTTAAAAACGCAAGAATGTACATGATATGTGCAGTTAAAAAAGCAACGAGCCCAATGGTAAAAAAGTGAGGTGATTGCTCTACAAACATTAATAATATATCGCCTAATAACGAAAACACTAAAGCCAAAAGCGTAATCCGTTTTATAGATTTTGAAACGCCTTCAGAGGTTTTAATAAACAAAAAGATTAAGCTAATAACAATTGCAGGCTTGGCTATATAATGTACCATTTTTAAGGTTTCTGTGCTTCCTGTTATAATTTCAAAAAGTACAATTACAAAGAATAAAACGCTGAACTGTTTTTCGGTGTTGGTTAGTTTCATAATCTGAAATTAATTAAAAATTTTCAATTCGTCCATCAAAAATTACAACTCAGTAACATAGAATTTAGTAATACATCTTATTGATTGAAGTTTGCCTCATCAAAACAAGAAGAAATCAAATCAATCAAAAAATGAATAAGTTAATTACACTAATAGTTTTATGTCTCATCAACATAAGCTATGCGCAAACTACAATTTCTGGTAAGATACTAGATAACAAAAATCAACCGATAGAAGGAGCAAATGTATATCTCGATGGTACTTATGATGGAGCAACATCTAACGTGGATGGTGAGTTTTCATTTACCACAGAAGAAACAGGAACACAAGCCTTAGTGGTTTCATTTTTATCGTATGAAACAAAGACCATTGTAGACAATGTTTCAAAATTCCAAAATATAAATATCATCTTGAGAGAAGATGTAGAGTCTCTGGATACTGTAGTGTTGAGCGCTGGTACGTTTGAAGCTAATGACAATAGTAAAGTTTCGGTGTTAAAACCACTCGATGTGGTAACTACAGCAAGTGCGCTAGGCGATTTTGTTGGTGCATTGCAAACCTTGCCAGGAACTTCTAATGTGGCAGAGGATGGACGTTTGTTTGTACGTGGTGGAAATGCAGACGAAACCCAAATTTTTATTGATGGTATCAGGGTTTTTACTCCGTACTCGCCAACAGCAAATAACATGCCTACACGTGGACGCTATTCTCCTTTTTTGTTTGATGGCATTACGTTCTCAACAGGTGGTTATTCTTCAGAATTTGGGCAGGCATTATCTAGTGTTTTATTGTTAAACACGATTGATGAACCAGTTCAGGAAAAAACAGATATTGGCTTAATGACCGTTGGTGCTGCTTTAGGAAATACTCAAAAGTGGGAACGTTCTTCGCTTAGTTTTAATGTAAATTATATTAATCTGGCACCTTATTTGGCTGTTTTTAAAGATAGAAACGATTGGCAAACACCTTACCAAGGTGCGCAAGGAGAAACGGTTTATAGATATCGTCTTAACAATGGTATGCTAAAATTTTATGCCGCTTTTGATACTTCTAAATTTCAATTAACACAAGAAGATATCAATTTGGAAGAAGGCTTAGATTTTAAATTGAATAATAACAACTTCTATCTTAATACATCATACAAAGGCATCTTAGAAAATAATTGGACCTTAAGTACAGGACTAAGTTACACCTATGCAAAAAATGATTTGGGTGTAATGACAAGTGATATTGAAAACTCAGAAAACTCTGCTCATGTAAAGTTGAAATTAAAAAAACGATTCAATAGTAGATTTAAGTTGAGTTTTGGTGCAGAGCAGTTTATTACAGACTTTAATGAAGATTTTAAAGAAGAGACAATAGACGTCACTTATGGTTATGACAATAATATTACAGCAGGTTTTGCAGAAGCAGATTTAATTTTTTCAAAAGACTTAGCATTAAAAGTAGGATTGCGTGCAGATTACAGTTCAATATTTAGTGATCTAGATGTTTCACCAAGAGCTGCATTGGCATACAAAACTTCTAAAAACGGACAAATGTCTTTGGCTTATGGTAATTTTTATCAAAACCCAAACAGTTCAATATTAAAGTTTAATCAAGATTTAAAGGCAGAAAAAACATCACATTACATATTAAACTATCAATACGTCAATGATGGTAAAATTTTCAGAGCAGAAGCCTATAGAAAAGACTATGATAACTTAGTGAAGTTTGATACTGAAATGACATCATTTGATAGCAATTACAACTCTAATGGAGATGGCTATGCGCAAGGTTTAGATGTGTTTTGGCGAGATAATACAAGTATCAAAAATCTAGATTATTGGGTAAGTTATTCATATTTAGATACTGAGCGTAATTACAGAAATTTTGAAACATCAGCGCAGCCAGGCTATGCTACAAATCATAATCTGTCTGTTGTAGGTAAGTATTGGATAGACAGCTGGAAAAGTCAAGTTGGACTTAGTTATAGTTTTTCGTCAGGACGACCATATACCAACCCAAATACTAATGCGTTTTTAGGTGAGCGAACAAAGTCTTTTAATAGTTTGAGTGTTAATTGGGCCTACTTACTAGATCAGCAAAAAATATTATACTTCTCTGTAAATAACGTGTTAGGTTTTAATAATGAAAACGGTTATCAATATGCCAATACTGCAGATATCAATGGGCAGTTTAGTCGTAAAGCCTTAAAACCTGCTCAAGATCAGTTCTTTTTTGTAGGTTTCTTTTGGACTATAAGTGAAGATGGAAATGATAATCAGTTAGACAACCTTTAAATGTTAAAATAGTGGGTTTGTTTCAAACATGATAAATGTCATATGTTTTACGTTTTATGATGGGTAACTTTATACTATAAAATTAAACGTCATGGAACTAAAGAAGAACCCAAAAGCCAATGTAGGTCGAAACAGCAGTCTATATTTTGCTGTTGGCTTAAACGTAATGTTACTCCTTACATACTTAGGACTAGAACATAAGACTTACGAAGTAGAGGCAACTAAAGTTGATGTCTTAATGTTGACAGAGCAGTTGGAAGAAGATATTCCAATTACAAATATTAGTATTCCACCGCCACCTCCACCACCAAAAACGGTAGTTACTGAAGCGATAACTGTTGTAGAAGATGTTGTTGAAATCGAAGAAACAGTTGTTGAGAGTAGTGAGATAGGACAAGACGATATTATAGAAGAGCGTGTAGCCAGCGTAGAAGACGTTGAGGTAGAAGAAGTTGAGGAAGATATAGAAGTGCCATTTGCGGTTATAGAAAAAGTACCTCAATTCCCAGGATGTACAGGTAATAATGCTGAATTAAAGGCTTGTTTCCAAAGAAAAATGCAAGAACACTTACACAAGCACTTTAAATATCCTGATGCAGCAGCAGAGCTTAATATTCAAGGTAGAGTATTTGTATTCTTCTTAATAGACAAGAACGGTAAAGTAGCTAAGATTAAAACACGTGGACCTAATGATTTATTAGAAAAAGAAGCATCACGTATTATAAGCTTACTACCTAAAATGGAACCAGGTAAACAACGTAATAAACCAGTTGGTGTTCCTTATAGCATACCAATTAACTTTAAATTACAACAACAATAATTAAATTCATTATATGGTTTAGACAAATTTTTGATTGATTACAAAACCCCTTTTTTAAAAGGGGTTTTGTTATTTATATATGAGGATTTTTTAAAGTATACCAATTGCATAGTTCATTGTCATAGGTGAAAGTGCCCGAAGGCTTTAACCCTATTTTTTCAAGAATAATATTGGAAACTGTATGTCTGGCATAGGCTGCAGCGCAAATTTCTTTTAGTTTTAAATCATTAAATCCATAATTTAAAGACGCTATTGCAGCTTCAGTTGCGTAGCCTTGTCCCCAAAATTTTTCTTTAAGTCTATAGCCTAAATCATAATAATCGAATTCTTCACGTACTTCGCGCTCAAATTTTAGTCCAGACCAACCTATAAATTCATCAGTATCTTTTTTGATTATAGCCAAACGACCAATTCCAAAATCTTTATACTGCTGTAAAATACTTTCTATGTAGCCGCGAGACTCCTCTATCGATGTTACAGGATTATTTCCTAAAAATTCATGCACTTTAGGGTTTGAGTCCATCTCAAAGAAATCTTGATCGTCATTTTCATTGATTGGTCTTAGGTAGAGGCGTTTGGTTTCTATTTTGGTGTTCATTTCCACTTAATATTACAACCCATACTAGGTTTTTGGTTTGGATTAATGGTTTCATTATTTAAAAGCGCATCCATAGCAGCTCTCAAATCTTTGCCAGTTACAGGAATATCATTTCCTGGTCTAGATCCATCCAATTGTCCGGTATAAACCAGTTTTAAATCTTCATTAAACAAGAAAAAATCTGGTGTACATGCAGCATCATAAGCTTTTGCCACTTCTTGCGTTTCATCATATAAATACGGAAAAGGATAGTGGTTTTCTTTAGCATGAGTTTTCATTTTATCAGGACTATCCTGCGGATAGTTTTCTACATCATTACTAGAAATAGCTATGCAATTAATGCCATTTGGTTTATAATCGTTAGCTAATTTTACTAATTCTTTATTTACATGAATAACAAAAGGGCAGTGGTTGCAAATAAACATTACTAATGTGCCTTTGTTGCCTTTGAGTTGGTTTAATGATTTTGTTTGATTGTCTTTAGTGTCTATTAAATTGAAATCTGGAGCTTTGGTGCCTAAAGGCAACATATTTGATGGTGTTAATGCCATTATGTTATAATAAGATTTACTAATTTTATTGCATGGATAATATAATAACATTTGAAGACTTTACAAAGGTAGATTTAAGGGTTGGGACTATTATTGAAGTCAATGATTTTCCAGATGCTAGAAAGCCAGCCTATCAACTTACGATAGATTTTGGGGAGTTAGGTACTAGAAAATCGTCAGCTCAGATAACTACGAAGTATAAAAAAGAGGATTTGGAAAATCGTCAGGTTGTAGCTGTCGTTAATTTTCCAAAAAAGCAAATTGCCAATTTTATGAGCGAATGCCTTATTGTTGGTGCAGTAAAAGAAAATGACGTCTTTTTATTACATCCTGAAAGTAAGGTGAAGAATGGATCGCAAGTGTCGTGATTAGATGAGAGTCTTTAAAAATAAATTAATCAGTAGTCTGCTTTAAAAGCAATAAATACCTTAAAATTAGAAAAAAAGATAACCTCGTATCCAACTTTTGAAAATTGATTTATTTATTGTTTAATCCCAAAAATGGAGGTAATATTTTGAAAACTTATTTAACCCTTCTTGAATCTTTTTTTCATCATATTCAAGTTGATTGTCAAATTGTAATTTATAATTTAAGATTTGCCTAAAAGAGTCAATCATCATATCAAGTTCCTGATTCCAAATTTTCTTAAGTTTAGTTTCTTCACTATTGGTATCTGGCTCTTTTTTATCAGATTTAGATAAAACCCAATTTGGTAATGAATATCCATTCTTATTATAGTTCTCCTTGTAATTCTCTAGTCGTTCTAAAATAAACTCGGCCATTTCATATTTTGTTTCGTACCAAGACCATTCAGTTTTCATATCCTCTTTTTTTTTAAAGGTTATTTAGATTCACTACATCTCATCCCTAAAGAAAATAGCATTCATTAATAATTTATTAGTGCCATACCAAAAAGCTCTAAAATTGGTGTTGTCTGTAAAGGCTATAATATTTCCTCTTCCAACTCTTCCTGTTTTAAAGGGAATAGTTTGTGCTAGACTCTCTAGGTTTTCTTCAGAAATATAGCCGCTCAATAGCGGGTTTTTAGTGTATTGAATAGGATTATCGTAACTATTCTTGTTTGGGTTTACAAATAGTGTTGTATTTCTAAACAAAGCTAATTTATCATTCTTATAACCAAAATTTATTGGGTGAGAACGGTCTAGTGTTGTTTCAAAAATAGCACCACCTATAACTTGTGCCCCTCTAAAATTACTTCGATCTTCAAAGCTTATGTTTTTTGCTTTTACAGAACTTTTTTTCTTGAAATTAATTTTCATTAATTCCTTAGAATTTAACCAACGTAATGTATTTCTGTAAGCAATTAATGTACCACCTCCTTGTAACCATTGTTTTAATTTTTTGGTACTACCATCATCTAATGCCGAATTTGAATTTACCATAATAATTGTATTGTATCGGCTTAAATCAGCTCTACTAAAATTTTTGGTATCTAATTTTGTTGGTACAATATCATATCTGGTATCTAGCAAATGCCAAATTTCACCAGCATCATAAGATGTAACTCCGTCGCCAACCAACAACACTATTTTAGGAAGTTCTAAGGCTTTAAAATTGCGGCTACCAAGATCTATACCGTCATTTAAGCCTGTTGACATGGCATCAATTGTGATATGACTTTCTTCAGCAATAGTGTTTAAAAATGAATACATTTCAGAAGCGTCCATGTCTTGATTTTGTACAGGAATCATAATAGTACCATAATCGTAAGACTTTCCATTAGCTTTAAAATTCTTCAGACTTACTTTGGCACGCAAACCTTTTTTAAGAATTGAATTGAGCAGTTTGGGTGCGTAATATTCATTCCAAGGAAAAAGGTAAGCGTAATCACTCTTTGAAGTTACACCACCTTTTAGATGCTTTAATTCTGTGACTTCCTCACCAGCTTTTGTCATGCTGGCCTCTGTATAATCTAGATTAAATGCAAGTGGAAACGTCCATGCAGAAATATCATAAAACAAACTATCTTGAAATGTCGTTCGTGTTTCAAACATCGCATTGATAAGTCGTGTGTTTTTTTGGTTTTTAGGAACCACATAACTATAGCCTTTTTTATAGGTTTTACCATCTATGGAAACATCAGCTTTTAACTCATTAAATTTTATGTTGTGGCGTTTAAGAATTTCAGCTAAATGATAGGTTTTGGCAGCATCTTTTTCATCACCAAAAATAATTGCTTTATTTCCTTCTTTTGAAGCTTCTTGGCGAGCGTTTTTATAAAAATTATGTTGATATTCTAGTATTTCTTTTCGCATTCCATTTGCAGCTTCAAGCGTGGATAATGCAGCAGTAAATTGGTTTCTAATAGTAAAAGGAAAGGTGAGAAGTCCGTTATCACTTTCTTGCACATGACCACGAGAACTCGCCTGTTCAAACAAAATACCAATACCTCCATTTATATCTGGAAATGTTGAGCCCTTCCCATAATAGAAATCATCAAAACTTTCTTCAGAATAATATAAAGATCCAATTTTATCTAGTGCTTTAGCATGATATTTGGCAATACCTTTTGTGAGTTCTTGATTCATTTTTGGAGTTAAAGGATGTGTTCTGGAAGGAATACCAGGTTGAAAAAAGAAACTTGTATTTGTTCCCATTTCATGATGGTCTGTTAAGATGTTTGGTAACCAATCATGGTAGGTTTTAATGCGCGCTCTAGATTCTGGCAATTGTACAGGTAGCCAGTCTCTATTCATATCAAACCAGTAATGATTGGTACGTCCACCTGGCCAGACTTCACTAAATTCTCTATCGTTTGGATCTGCATTGAGATTCATGCCACGATTTGTATTTGCCCAATACGCAAAACGTTGTAAGCCATCTGGATTTAATGAAGGGTCGAATAGTATTACAGTATTCTCTAGTAAATTTTCAATTTCAGAGCCTTCAGCTGCAGTAAGATAATAAGCTAAAGCTAGTGCAGCATTTGAACCGCTAGACTCGTTACCATGTATAGAAAATCCTTGATATACAATTATTGGTCTATTGCTAAGGTCTACATTATCTGTTTCTGTAGCTTCTATATGTTGCTTTTTTATAGTCTCTAAATTAGTATGGTTAGAAGGTGATGTTATGGTTAGTAAAATAAGTGGTCTACCTTCAAACGTCTCGCCTCTATCTTCTATACTTACACGGTCTGATGTCTCTGCAAGTTCTCGCATATATTGCACAAGCTTATCGTGTGTAATGTGCCATTCTCCAACCTCATGTCCTATAATGGTCTTTGGTGTTGGTATGCTGGAATCATAGGTTATATCATCAGGTAAATAATATGATAAGTCTATTTTGGTTTGAGAGAAGAGGGTAGTGGAAAATAAAAGTAAAAATAGAGCAATACGTTGCATGTATTTAAGATGTTGGTTAAACCCTAAAAATAAAAAACCCTAACTAAATTTAGTCAGGGTTTTTTATAATTTAACAGAAGTTAATTCTAGATGTCGTCGAAACTTATGTCTGTAAAACTTTCTGTTCCGTTTAAGTCTTCAGATGTTTTAGCCTCTTGAGACACAAATTCGTCTTCACGTTTAAAATCTCTTTGGTGGCGTTCACTGATAACTTCTTCTCCTTTTTCAGTAACAATGTAATCTGTCATTTCAGCTAAAATTTCTCTAAACTCAGTAAAATCTTCTTTGTAAAGGTAAATTTTGTGCTTCTTGTAGTGATAAGAACCGTCGTCATTAGTGAATTTTTTGCTTTCGGTAATGGTTAGATAGTAATCTCCAGCTTTTGTAGCTCTTACATCAAAGAAATAAGTTCTTCTGCCTGCGCGTAAAACTTTAGAATAAATTTCTTCTTTATCCGTCATTTCATAATCGCTCATAAATCAATCTTTTTATAATTTCATCTCAAAAATCTGAAAAAAAAGTAAACTGGCAAATAAATTATTGTATTTCTTTTTCTGAGAGTTGCTTTGTGTAAAGTTCCTTGTAATATCCATCAACATTGATGAGATTTTCATGATTTCCGGTCTGCGTAATTATACCATCTTCTAACACAATTATTTGATCTGCATTTTTTGCCGAAGATACACGGTGACTTACAATTACAGTTGTTTTATCTTTAGTTAATCTTACCAGATTTTTGAGGATTTTTTCTTCTGTATCTGTGTCTACAGCAGATAGACAATCATCGAATAGGAGAATTTCAGGTTTTTTGATAATAGCTCTTGCAATTGAAACACGTTGCTTTTGGCCGCCAGATAATGTTATACCGCGTTCGCCTAGAACGGTATCGTAACCTTTACTAAAACTAATAATGTTTTTATGAACTTTAGCATCTTTTGCAGCCTCAAAAACTTCTTCATCAGTGGCATCTTCTTTTCCGAATTTTATATTATTTTTTATAGTGTCAGAAAACAGAAATGCATCTTGAGGAACATAACCTATACTCTCTCTTAAACTGTAAAGGTTAAGTTCAGAAATCTTTGTATTGTCTACTAAAATACTTCCATTATCAATATCATATAATCTACCTATAAGATCTAAAATAGTAGATTTACCTGAACCTGTTTTACCTAATATTGCGAGAGTTTCTCCAGATTTTAATGTAAAACTTACATTTTTTAGAGCTTCAATATTGGTGTCTGGGTATACAAAAGAAACATTCTTAAATTCAATATCACCTTTAATTGGTGTGAGTTCGTTTACTGTATTTTGAATTTCTGGTTTTGTTTTTAAAAATTCATTTATACGTTCTTGAGAAGCTTCAGCTTGTTGTACTAAGTCGCTTACCCATCCAACAGTTGCTACAGGCCAAGTTAAAATATTAACATAAATAATAAATGATGTAATCGTTCCTAAGTCTGTAGTTCCATTGATGTATTGTTTGCCGCCAAAATAGATTACAATAAGGTTGCTTAATCCAATAAGTAAAATCATCATTGGATGAAATAATGCTTGTACTTTAACTAGATTGATTTGTCTTTGTTTGTTTTCTTCTGAAAGTATTTCAAATTCTGTGTTTTTTTTGGGTTCAATACCATAAGATTTTACAACAGAAACGCCACTGAATATTTCTTGAGTGTATGAGGATAATGTAGAAAGGGATTGCTGTACAATATTACTACGCTTATTAATGACCCTACTTATTTTATATATAATTACAGATAATATTGGTAAAGGAATTAAGGTGTAAAGTGTTAAAGATGGTGAAGCTAAGTACATATTATAAATTACTAAAACAAACAATGTAATAGTATTAATGGTGTACATTAATGCAGGCCCAACATACATTCTTACTTTACCAACATCTTCACTAATTCGGTTCATTAAATCACCTGTTCTATTAGATTTATAGAAATTTAAGGATAGAACTTGGTAATGTTGGTAAATTTCATTTTTTAAGTCATATTCAATATATCTAGATACATTAATTATGGTTTGGCGCATTAAAAATGTTAAGATACCAGCAACAACAGCTGCACCAACAATGAATAAAACATTGTTTATAAGATCTGTTTTAAAAACTTCATATGAGATTTTACCACTTAGTTTATCTGAGATAATATTTATGGAATCACCAACAAAACGTGGTGTAAATAACACAAATATCTTAGATACTATTGTAATTATTACGCCAATAATTAATTGATATCTATATTTGTTAAAGTATTTATTAAGATGTTTTAGTGCCTTCATATTGTATTTGGTCGGTCAAAAGTATTATGATAATCTGATTTTGACGTTAATATTTTGCTAATCCTCTAATAATGGTTTATTTTTGCACGCTGTTTTTAAATAATTTTTAAACAGCCTTAAATCGTAATCAATAATGACTTCAGAATTATTAAGTTCTAAAGAACTTACAAAAGCAGATCCTGTATTTGGTCAGGTTTCATTCGATGACCATGAACAAATCGTTTTTTGCAACGACAAAGATACTGGTTTAAAAGCTATAATAGGCATACATAATACTGTTTTAGGTCCTGCTTTAGGTGGTACTAGAATGTGGAATTATAATAACGAGTGGGAAGCACTAAATGATGTCTTAAGATTATCTCGTGGTATGACTTTTAAATCTGCAATTACAGGCTTAAACCTTGGAGGAGGTAAAGCTGTAATTATTGGAGATGCTAAAACTCAAAAAACGCCGGAATTAATGCGTCGTTTTGGAGAGTTTGTACATTCTTTAAGTGGAAAGTATATAACCGCAGAAGATGTTGGTATGGCAACAGAAGATATGGATACTGTTAGAGAAGTAACACCATATGTTACTGGTATTTCAGAAAGTAAAGGAGGAGCGGGTAACCCGTCACCAATTACTGCTTACGGCGTATTTATGGGTATGAAAGCTGCTGCTAAATTCAAATATGGTTCAGATGTTTTAGAAGACAAATCTATATATGTTCAAGGTATTGGTCATGTCGGTGAAGGTTTAGTAGAACATTTAGTAAACGAAGGCGCAAAAGTTACGATAGCAGATATCAACCAAGAACGTCTAGAGGAAATACGCTCTAAGTATGGAGCAACTATATATGGTGGAAATGATATTTACAGTGAGCCTATGGATATTTATGCACCATGTGCTTTGGGTGCAACTATTAATGACGATACAATTTATAGATTGCAAGCAGATATAGTAGCTGGAGCAGCGAACAACCAGTTGGCGGAGGAAAATAAACACGGAAAAATTTTACAAGAAAGAGGTATTGTTTACGCACCAGATTTTTTAATTAATGCAGGTGGAATTATTAATGTCTATGCAGAATTAGAAAATTATGACAGACAAGAAATAATGCGTAAAACTGAAAACATATATAATACAACGCTAGAGATTTTAGATAATGCTAAGGTTAACAATCTAACAACACATACTGCTGCATTAAATATAGCAAGAGAGCGTATAGAAACTCGTAAAAGAGAAAATTCTAAATAATTTTTTTCAGAATTAAATAATAGTATTTTTGCAAGGTGAATCGGAAAACGATTCACCTTTTTTAGTAATTTTAAATAAAGCAGTTCTGTATACATGCTAAACAGAAGACACATTAGAATAAAAGTTATGCAATCATTGTATGCTTTTAAAGGTCATGAAAGTGACGACTTGGTAAAAGACGAAAAGTTTTTAATGCACAGTTTAGACAGCATGTTAGATTTATACCTTTCTATATTGGCTCTGCTTACTGAATTGCAAAAAAAGAGTAAAGACCACAATGAAAAGCTTCAAAAAAAGCTATTAGGATCAGACTCAGATAGAAATCCAAATACCAAATTTCAAGATAACTTATTGTTAAGTATAATTAGTGATAATAAAATGTTACAGGATATTATCGCAAAAAGAAAATTGAACTTCTGGGATCTGGATTTTGAGTATGTGGATATACTTTTTAAAGAAATAAAAAATAGTAGTTTGTATGAAGAATACATTAATAATCCTGAAACAGGGTTAAAAGTGGATAAAAAATTCATACTAGATATCTATACGGAAATCATAGCTCCAAACGATAAGTTGTACGATTATTTTGAAGACAAAAAGTTAACTTGGGTAGATGATTTCCCTGTTGTAAACACAGTACTTTTAAAAGTTTTAGGCAAGGTGAAATTAACCTCAGCCGAAACAAAGCTTTTACCAGATTTATACAAGGATGAAGATGATAAAGAGTTTGCAAAAGAATTGTTGAAAAAAACCATATTGAATAACTCTAAATTTGCAGAAGAGGTCTCAAAAAAAACTACCAATTGGGATACTGAACGTTTGGCTAGCTTAGATGGTTTGATTTTAAAAATGGCATTGTGTGAGTTTCAGAAATTCCCATCCATTCCATACAAAGTAACAATTAATGAATATTTAGAAATTGCCAAAGAATACTCTACGCCTAAGAGTAGCTTATTCATTAATGGAATACTCGATAAAATTGTAAAAGAATATCAGTCCAATAATCTGCATCCAAAAACTGGAAGAGGACTTATGTAAAAGGATTTCTTTAGCAAAGATGTTAACGACATTCTAAAAGTTTTAATTGCTGGGAATAATTATTACCTTTGACAACTTAGAGAATCAATAATATTAATTTTAAAATATAAGTAATGAAAAAGATTATCTTAGGATTTAGTGCATTATGCATGGTAGCTTTTACTTCATGTAAGGAAGATGCAGCTAGTAAAGTGAATTCAGAAAACGTAGCTGTTGCAGCAGAAAGAGATGCCAATGCAGGTGATTTTCCGATGATGGAACTAGATAAAACAGTACACGATTTTGGAACAATTGAAAACGGTACACCAGTAGAGACAAAATTTAAATACAAGAATACAGGAAACTCTATGCTTGTTGTAAGTAATATTAAGAGTACATGTGGTTGTACAGTACCATCTAATTATACTAAAGAAGTTGCGCCAGGACAAACAGGTGAATTTACAGTAAAATTTAATGGTAAAGGAAATGGTAAAGTTTCTAAGTCATTAACAATAACATCAAATACAGAAAAAGGTACAGAGATTGTTAAAATCACAGCGATGGTAAACAATCCTGAAGCTGCACAGAAGGCTGCGGCAAAAACTACTCCAGTTTCTACAATAAAGACTTCAACTAAGCCTGGACACGAAGGGCATAACCACGACTAAGTAATTATTATGGAAGGATTAGGTTCATTTTTACCGTTTATTGCCATTTTTGCTGTGATGTATTTCTTTATGATTGCGCCGCAGTTAAAACGCCAGAAACAAGAAAAAAAGTTTGCTAGCGAATTAAAGCGTGGTGATCGTGTCATTACCAAAAGCGGAATGCATGGCAAAGTTGTAGAGTTAAACGATAAAGACAATAGTTGTGTTATTGAAACATTGGCTGGAAAAATTAAGTTTGACCGCTCGGCAATTTCAATGGAAATGAGTAAAAAATTAAATTCACCTGCTACAGTAAAGTAAGCTGGTATTAGATATTTCAAAAGCCACTCTTAATTAGAGTGGCTTTTTTTTTATGCACACTTACGTTTAGCAGTTTTTATATTTATCATGCAGGCCTTTTTGTTCTAAAATCATAGGAATAATTTTTTCTAGGCGTTTTGTTTTAGTCGTTTCTCTTTTGGCTTCGGATATGTGTTCACAATATTCGCGTTTACATGATGTGGATAGTTTTTCAAAAGCTTGTTTTAGTTCTTTGTTTTTTGATATAGCGTCTTCTAATTCTTTTGGAATTACTACTGGTTTAGTATTGCGTTGTGGTTTTATCTCTTTACCTAGTTTTTGGTTTTCAATAGCCTCTTTTACATACATTAAAACAACACTTTTATTGATGTCTGCTATAGACTCAAAACGCATTTGTCTTAATGCTTTGGTTTTGTTTTCTTGGGCATTGATAAGTAGTTTAGCCTCATCTTTTAAAAATACACCTTGAAAAAACCATATGCCAAAATGGTTTTTAAAAGCACCCAAACCAACAACATTTTTTCCGTTTAATGTATAAGTTGGCGCACTCCATTTTAGGGTTTCTTCAAGTTCTGTAGAATTTATAATTTCACGAAGTAATTTTAGCTCTTCTTCAAAGTGAGCGTTAACTTCAATGTATTCTTCAACTGAGGAGGCTTTTTTCATTTTTCTTAAGTATTGATAATACAGTTCTAGCCATAAAGTTACCTTTTTATTCTTTAATTACGAATTAAAGCTATTTCCCCTAAAGGCAATTACAAACTTCTAAGTCTATTAATTAGGGCTTGTAATATTTTATAAAATAGGGAAGGATACTACCTTAATAGCACTTAATAGTAAGATATTGGTATTTAAACGATTATAGGCTATTATGATAAATGAGTAGGATTTTTTTTTCTAGTTTAGAAAAACCATTGATTAATTACAATTAAAAATATATCTAGATTATAGGTAAAACGTACTAAATTATGACTAGAGTTTTAGTGTGTGCTTAATTAATATAAAAGTATCGTTTCCCAATCTTCAGTTTCTACTTCTTCATTTTTTAATGTTGCTTATGGTGTATTTAATTATCAACCTATAATGGTTTTACACAAAATGAAGAATACATATTTTACAATTTTTGCTTTACTGTTTCTTTTCATATATATCAATAACTATTCACGAGACTCAAGTATATTAAACATTGAGAGTTTAGTTGATATTTCCATTCAAGATAAACCATCAGTTATCGAAGCAAATAATCTAACTAGCTTGGGACAACTAAGATTATCATTATATGAGAGTAATGCATTAGCGAATAATGAAAACGCAGTAGATGGAGTGTTGATTTTTTTTGATACAAATGGGAATAACGCTGTTGATGCTAATGATGCACCCGATATCCCAAATCTTGATGAAAACTTTTCCATTAATAATGGTGGAATACTGTTAAGTATTGAAACTAGAGCAGAGCCAGAAGATCAAGAAGAAGTTTTACTTGAGGTAAACACATACAGAGATACAAACTATACAATAGTTGCAGAAGGGGTTTCCATTCAAACAGGTATACCGTTTTTATATGACAACTATACAGATGTTTACACAGAAATTCCTCAAAACGGAATAATTAATTATACCTACTCTGTAAATTCTGGAATTCCTCAATCAATTGCTGGTGATCGTTTTAAGATTATTTTTGAGGTTGAAACATTGTCAACTGGGAACAGTGATTTAGATAATATATTGCTCTATCCTAATCCAACCGACTTAGGGAAATTCTATGTAAATGTTCCATTGGGTATGAATGACCTTAGTGTGTCAATATATAATATGCTAGGATCTAAGTTATATTCTGGTAAAGGATATATTGGTGGTAGTACAATAACCATTGAATCTGACAAAGGATTAAGCATTGGTACTTACTTCGTAGAGCTTAAATCAAAAGGCAAAACCACAGTTAAAAAGTTAATTGTAATTTGATAAAAGCTTTTTTTAAGTTTTATTAGTTAGTACGAGGATTGAATATAAAACCGATAGGTAATTTTCTAACCAATATTCATATCCAATTGTCTTGATTAAACGTTAGAAGTGATAAACAATCTTCTAGTTTACTATTTGTTTGATTACGGTTAAGTCCTTTATTATAATCTTATTCATTTTGTTAAATTACAGAATACTGTTAAAAGAAAATATTAACATTTTAACGATTAATTTAACATACCTTTAATAATCAAAATAAAATTTTATTACATTGTAGTGCTATTAATCATTAATTTATCTAGACTTGCGTCGAAAATTACTACTTATCATTTCGAGGGTTTACCCAAATAATTTACAAATTTGAATCGATTTCGATAAATATCATATTTTATAATATGGTATGGTAGGTTTGGTATGTCCTATACCTTTTTTTGTCTATCGCTAGTAATTATACTTTTTTGATTGTGGCATAATTATTTTAGCCTATTTCTACTACTAAAAAAGCTACTGTTCCCTAAATAGGAGATGTTTTGGTATACTAATAACTAACCATTACAATATGAACAGTGTTACGATTAAATTCAATTCATCTTAGATAGTATCTGATACTTCTAAAATATCACCATATCTCTTATTGTTTTGAAATGGTCGGTATTCACAGTCCCAAAGAAGATTTTAACCTAATTAGCTAACTTAAAGTAAATTTTATGAAAAAAATTATTTATTTCTGCGCTCTCTTGCTGATATTTTGTTGGCAAGGTAATGCGCAATGTACCTCTGCAGGTTTTGGTCAGTGGCCATCAAGTCAGGTTACTGTTAATAACTCAGGTGCTGTCCAAACATATAGCACAGACATATGGACTGATGAGTCTTCGGATGTCACGGGTTATATAATCGGTGATGAGTATGAGTTTACAGTAACTCTTAATGCCGATGGAACTCCAAAATATATCACACTAGTTGATAGTGGAGGAAATGCTGTTGCAAGTGGTTTATCTCCATTAACTTTTGTAGCAACAGATACTGACCTTGATATTTATCGCCATGATGATGATGGATCTGGAGGATGTTTGGGTGTTGATTCAAGTCATACAGGGACTATACAAAACTTAGGTGTTGTTCCAGATCCAGCACCAGATAATGATGACTGTGCCAATGCAACAGTAATAGCTTGTGGAGATACAGTAATGGGCTCAACAGCCAATGCTACGAATTCAGGCAACAACTCAGCACCTGATGTGTACTACTCTTTAGCAGGTACAGCAGCAGGTGAGGAAATAACAGCCAGCTTATGTGGATCATCTTTTGACACGTTGATACGAGTTTTTGATGCTTGTGGAGGCACCCAATTGTTCTCTAATGACGATTCATGTGGTTTACAATCAGAAGTAACCTTTACATCAGATGGATCAACAACATATATTATAATGGTAGAAGGTTTTGGTTCTAGCTCAGGAGACTATACATTAGCAGTTACTTGTGTGCCACCACCAGAGTGTACTCCACCAACAATTGATAGTGTTTCTGTAGCAGAGACTTGTAATGAAGTAGACGGAACGGGAACTTTCAACGTAGAAGTTGTGATATCGGATGCAGGAGATGCAGGGACAGTAATCAGTGACGGTACAAATACATATCCGGTAGTTGCAGGAACTGTAGTAGCAGGACCATACAACAGTGGTGATACCGTTACATTAACTGTAGATACTGTAGATGATGCTTGTGATGCGAGTTTAGGTGACTTTACGTTTACTTGTCCTCAACCAGCACCAGACAATGATTTATGTGCAGATGCAACAATGGTTGCATGTGGAGATACTGTAATGGGAGACACTACTGCAGCAACTTCAGATTCAGATCAAATATATTGTGGAACTACAGCGCCAAATACAACAAACGGAGGAGTATGGTATTCATTTATGGGTGATGGAGGCGAAGCAACCTTCGATCTTTCAGGATCTTCGTTTGATACAAAGATTTTTGTATACACAGGAGTTTGTGGTGATCTAACCTGTTTAGATGGTAATGATGATGGAGGTGATGGTACTACATCTTCAATTACGGTAGCTACTGCGGCAGGAACAACATATTATGTGTATATAAGTGGTTATAGCGGTAATAGAGGAGCTTATACAATGAATGTTTCATGTGTTGCTCCACCAGAGTGTGTGTCTCCAACTATAGATGATATTTATGTAGCAGAGACTTGTAATGAAGAAGACGGTACGGGAACCTTCAATGTGGAAGTTGTGGTATCGGATGCAGGAGATGCAGGAACAGTAATCAGTGATGGCACAAATACATATCCAGTAGTTGCAGGAACTGTAGTAGCAGGACCATACAATAGTGGTGATATTGTTACATTAACTTTAGACGCTACTGATGATGCTTGTGATGCAAGTTTAGGTGACTTTACGTTTACTTGTCCGCAACCAGCACCAGATAACGATGATTGTGCAGGAGCACTTCCTTTAGAATGTGGTGTAACAATTACTGGTAGTACAGAAGGAGCAACAGCATCAGGATTAGATGCAGAGTGTAGCGGATTTACATCTTCAGATGCATTCGACTT
>JASBSE010000008.1 GCA_030149115.1 Winogradskyella sp.
ACTACTTTTTTAACTGTAATTAATCCGTCGAATACCTCTGGAATTTCTTGCTCAAACAACTTCTCTAAGAACAAAGGTGATGTTCTAGACATTATGATTGCAGGTTTGCTTCCTTTCAATTCAACACTTTCTATAATTCCTCTTACATTCTCTCCTTTTCTAAAGAAATCTGAAGGAATTTGTCTGTCTTTTGGTAATATGATTTCGTTACCATCATCGTCTAACAAAATTATTGCTCTATGACGAATGTGGTGTACCTCAGCAGTATAAATCTCTCCTTCTAACTCTTTAAATTGTTTATAAATATTAGTATTGTCATGTTCGTGAATTTTAGAAATAAGATTTTGTCTTAATGCTAAAATTGAACGCCTTCCTAAATCAATTAATTTTACTTCTTCAGCAACGTCTTCACCAACTTCAAAATCTGGTTCTATTTTTTGAGCTTCTGATAATGCTATTTCTTGATTTGGTTCTTCTACCTCACCATCTGCAACTACGATACGGTTTCTCCAAATTTCTAAATCTCCTTTATCTGGGTTGATAATGATATCAAAGTTATCGTCGTCTCCGTACTTCTTTTTTAAAGCATTACGTAACACATCTTCTAGAATCGCCATCAGCGTCACTCTATCAATTAACTTGTCGTCCTTAAATTCTGAAAATGACTCTATTAACGCTACATTTTCCATAATTGAATTGAATTAAAATTTTATTTTAACTTTTGCTTCTTTAATGTTTTCAAAAGCAATATTAACTTCTTTTGTTACTGTTACTTTACCCTTACCTACTGGTTTTGGTTCTCTGATTTTCCACTTTATTATAATTCCATCTTCGTTAACATCGGCTAACTGACCTTCTAATTTATCACCCTCAACAGTTTTTATTTCCAAATCTCTACCAACATGTTTATTGTATTGTCTTGGCTTTTGTAAAGGCGATGCAGCACCGCATGATGATACTTCTAGCGAAAAATCTTGTTCCTCTCTATCAAGATTATGCTCTATAGCTCTACTAACAAAGATGCAATCTTCTACCAAGACACCATTATCGCCATCTAATACCACTTTAATGGTATTATCGGATAAAATTTCAAAATCAATAAGAAACAAATCCTCTCGTTGATTTAGCGCCTGATCTAATAATTCTTTTACCGTATCCTTAAACATCTCTTGATATAAAAAGAGAGGACTTTTCGTCCTCTCTCGTTTTCTTTCCGTAAACAATGGTGCAAATATACAATATTATATGAACTTTTCAAAGCTATACAAAGTGGATTTATTTTCGTAGATTTATGTAACTAATATAAAGCATTCAAGATAATGAACAGAATCCTCGTCCCTACCGATTTTTCGGAGCAAGCAACTAACGCTTTGAAAGTAGCTGCTATGTTGGCTAAAGAACATAATGCAGACATATATTTATTGCATATGATGGAAATTCCTATGCAACATATTGATCCTGGAGCTGTAAAAAGTGATATTCCAGAAACATTGTTTTTTATGAAATTAGCGCACAAAAAGTTCGAAGACCTTATGGATAGCGATTTTTTAGAAGGCATTACTGTTTACGAAACCGTAAAGGCAGATATAACTTTCAACGAAATAAAAGATGCTTGTAAGGAATTTGACATAGACTTGATTGTTATGGGTTCTCATGGAGCATCTGGACTTAAGGAAATGTTTGTTGGCTCTAATGCAGAAAAGGTTGTACGATCTTCTGATGTCCCTGTGTTAGTGATTAAAAATCACCATAACAGTTTTAACATTAAAAACTTTGTGTTTGCTTCTGACTTTAAAAACGATAATGAAGAAACCTATAAGCAAGCTGTAAAATTTGCCGAGTTATTTGATGCTAAAATCCATCTATTATTGGTAAATACAGCCAATAACTTTATCACCACTTACGAATCCAGGACACTTATTAACGATTTTATTTCTGGACAAACTTTTGAAAACTACACTATAAATGTACATAATGACACAAGTGTTGAGGAAGGCATATTAAATTTCTCTGCTGAAATTGATGCTGATCTTATTGGTATAAGTACACATGGCAGACAAGGTATAGCACATTTCTTTAATAGCAGCATTAGTGAAGATTTGGTAAATCATGCTAAACGACCAGTGATTACTTTTAAAATATAATTGAGAACGACTATTCTGAAAATAAAAAAATCCTAATCGTTTGATTAGGATTTTTTGTTGGCCTACTAGGGCTCGAACCTAGACTCTTCTGGACCAAAACCAGACGTGTTGCCAGTTACACCATAGGCCAATCTCTCAAATTGAGGGTGCAAATTTAAT
>JASBSE010000016.1 GCA_030149115.1 Winogradskyella sp.
AATTAACCCAAGTCAAACACATAGATTTAAAATGAAAATTTCAAAAATTTGCTGTATTGGAGCTGGATACGTAGGTGGACCTACAATGGCTGTAATCGCTAAAATGAATCCAAACATTCAAGTTACCATCGTAGACATTAATGAAGAACGAATTGCTGCTTGGAATGATAAAGATGTTTCAAAATTACCAATATATGAGCCTGGATTAGCCGAAATAGTAGCTGAAACTAGAGGAAAGAACCTATTTTTTTCAACAGAAATAGATAAAGCCATTGATGAATCTGAAATGATTTTTATTTCAGTTAATACTCCAACCAAAACTTACGGTAAAGGTAAAGGAATGGCTGCAGACCTAAAATACGTAGAGCTTTGTGCTAGAAATATTGCTGACGTAGCTAAAACTGATAAAATTGTAGTTGAGAAATCTACATTACCTGTAAGAACTGCTCAAGCAATTAAAAGTATTCTTCATAATACAGGAAGTGATGTAAAGTTTGATATTTTATCAAATCCTGAATTCTTAGCAGAAGGTACTGCTATTCAAGATTTACTAAATCCAGATAGAGTTTTAATTGGTGGCGAATCCGAAGAAGCTATAGAAGCTTTGGCTAATATTTATGGTAGTTGGGTGCCACAAGCCCAAATATTAAGAACAAATGTTTGGTCTTCAGAGTTATCTAAATTAACAGCAAACGCGTTTTTAGCACAACGTATTTCTTCAATTAATGCTATTTCTGAACTTTGTGAGAGAACTGAAGCTGATGTTAGCGAAGTAGCTAGAGCTATTGGTATGGATTCTAGAATCGGTTCTAAATTCTTAAATGCTTCGATTGGTTTTGGTGGCTCATGTTTTCAAAAAGATATATTAAACTTAGTTTACATTGCTAGAAGCTACGGACTAAATGAAGTTGCTGATTACTGGGAACAAGTCATTATACTTAACGATCATCAAAAACGAAGATTCTCAGATAACTTAATAAGCACATTATATAATACTGTATCTGGTAAGAAAATTGCTATGCTTGGTTGGGCATTTAAGAAGGATACAAATGACACAAGAGAATCGGCAGCTATCTATGTAGCTGACCATTTGTTAAGTGAACAAGCCAATATCGCAGTATATGATCCAAAAGTCCCAAGTAAAAAAGTTTACGGTGATTTAGATTACTTACAAACACGTACTGAACAAGAGAATAAAGATTTAGTTGAAACTTTTGACGATCCTTATAATGCTGTAAAAGATGCACACGCCATTGCTATTATGACCGAATGGGATGAGTTTATAACTTATGATTGGAAAAAGATTTTTGTCCTTATGAAAAAGCCAGCTTTCATTTTTGACGGTAGAAACATACTTAACAAAGATGAAATGACTGAGATAGGATTCGAATACTCTTCTATAGGAAAGTAAAGTTTTGGGTTATCTGCGCAATAAGATAACTTACCATTAACTTGAAAATTATAAAATTTGAATACCAAAAAAAAACATATAGCTTTTGTTATTGGTGCTCTAAGTCCTGGTGGTGCAGAACGTGTAATAACTAATTTAAGTAATAGTTTAGTAAAAGATTTTAAAGTTACAATAATTACTTTTATAGAGTCTGATCCATTCTATGCTTTAAACGACTCAGTTAATGTAGTGTCTTGTTTTAAAGAATTAAAGAATCCAAAATCTTTTTTGGGTTCATTAAAACTAAATTATTCAATTCTTAAACGTGTAAGTAAAATTACTAAAGAGGAGAAAATCGATCTACTTATAGGGTTTATTACACAAGCCAATATAAAGGCCGTATTAGCAGCAAAGTTCAATAGAATACCTTGTCTTATAAGTGAGCGCAATGACCCTTTAAAGAATGATATACCAAAGTTTTGGGTAATACTGAGAAAATACATTTACCCCAAAGCTAATTGTTTAATCGTACAGACCGAGAAGGTAAAACAGGTATACGAACGTATGATTAAGGCAAAAGAGATGGTGGTTTTACCTAATCCTATTTCTACAGAACTTTCTAAGCTTAGAGAAGACTATAGTACAAATAGAGAAAAAGTTATTTTATCTGTAGGTACCTTTAATAATGACAAAAGACAAGAAAGAATAATTTCAGCGTTTCATGAGCTTCAACTGAATAATTGGAAATTGTTGTTAATTGGTGAAGGACCGAATGAATCTAAACTGAAAGCATTAATTGAAGAATTGAATATTTCTGACAAAGTAAAAACACTACCTAAGATCAGAAACGTTCATGATTATTATAATAAGGCATCCATTTTTGCTTTTGCTTCCAAGGCTGAAGGATTTCCAAACGTATTGTTGGAAGCTATGCACTTTGGTCTACCTTCTTTATCTACTGATTGTAATTACGGACCCTCAGAATTGATTACAAACGGAGTGAATGGATTTTTAGCTCCAGTTAATGATCAGGCCATATTTGTTGATTACTTACAAAAGCTAGTTGATAGTGAAGAATTAAGGCTTTCATTTTCGAAAGAGTCACAAAAAACAACCGAAAAGTTTTTAGATACACATGTGACATCTAGTTGGAGAAATTTAATATTGAAGCATCTGTCTTAAATGAAAAAATTTCTAAAACATATATCTCTAGGTTTTTTATTATTTGTAATTATTAACATAATAATACTAATAAAATATGAATTACCAGCATATGAAGCTATCAAAAACAAAACTCATAAAAACTATTTAAAATGGGATGGTATTCATAATAATACAAATACTTATGATTTAATAATTCTTGGCTCCAGTAGAGCTTATACCTCTTTAAATCCAAAGGTTATTGATTCGGGTTTAAACCTGAAATCCTTCAACATGGCGACTTCATCGCAAGACATTACTGAATCATACTATACGCTCAAGGAAATATTAGATTACCAAAAACCAAAATATCTTGTTTTAGAAACATATCTAGGTTCATGCGATGATTTTATAAATTATTATCAAGTATATTCAAATGCCTCTTTTTTTAAATCTTCAAAGCACAAATATGATTTAGTGATAGATGGCTATGGAAGTAAAGGAATAGTAAATTATCTTGTTCCAATGATGAAGTTTAACAACTACATGAAACAAGATATTACTTCTCTTTTTTCAAAAAAGAAGAGTAAAGCTCCAAAACTGAACTGGTACAAAGGATTTCATTACGACACTACTGTAGTTACTAAAGATGATATTAGTAAATTCAAACCAATACCAAGTTTCAAAAACAAAAATTTCAATAAAGATAGATTCAAGTTTTATTTTGATAAAATATATGAACTTGCAAAGACTAATGGAATTAAACTAATAGTTTTAAGAACACCTTATCCACCATCAAGGCTCATGTTAGATTCTAATACCGATGAAAATGGTTTTTATAAAAATTATTTTAGTGAATTTAAAGATGTAGGATATTATGATTTAAACAGATATAAATCAAACAAATTCAACTTTACAGACAATGACTTTTCTGATTTTCATCATGCAAATGGCAAAGGTGCTGAAAAAATAAGTCAACAACTAGTCAATATTATAAAAGCAGAGCAACTCAATTAAGAACCAATATGCTATTTAATTCCTTAGAGTTTTTCATTTTTTTACCAATAGTTTTTGCTATGTATTGGCTTATTGGTAATAAGCGTATTAAACAGCAAAATTTATTGATTGCTATTTCTAGCTATGTCTTTTATGGTTGGTGGGACTGGCGATTCTTGTTTTTAATCCTTTTTAGCTCTTTGGTTGATTACACTATTGGGCTAAAGCTTAATTCTGAAGAGAAACCGTCTAAGCGCAAAACACTGCTCTGGATAAGCATCTGCGTGAATCTAGGTTTTCTCGGATTCTTTAAGTACTATAATTTCTTTGTTGATAGTCTAGTTGAATCGTTTACATTTTTTGGAGGACAATTGAGCATTAATACACTCAACATTATCCTCCCTGTTGGTATTAGCTTCTATACATTTCAAACCTTGAGTTATACAATAGATGTATACAATAGGAAATTAGAGCCAACTAAGGACTTCTTGGCTTTTATGGCTTTTGTTAGCTTT
>JASBSE010000132.1 GCA_030149115.1 Winogradskyella sp.
AATAATAACTGAAGGAATTAAAAGCATTAACAGACACGCAACAAAAGTACCAACGTTTAAAATTAAAATATAATCCCAGTTTAAATATACTGGTGCTTCACTAACGTAGTACGTGTCTGGATTTAATGGAAATAATTTAAAATACTTTTGAGCTAATAGTAGCCCTAACCCTATTAAGTTCCCCCAAAGTAATCCTAAGCCAATTAAGTAAGAGGCATTATATAAAAACACTTTTCTTACAGACCAATTAGAACTTCCTAAAGCTTTTAGAATCCCAATCATGTTGGTACGCTCTAATATTAATACGAGTAATGTTGTAATCATATTAATACCTGCTACAATAATCATAATGATAATGATGATATTGATATTAGCCTCAAATATTTTTATCCATTCAAAAACAGTATAATATTTTTTGTTAACTGGTGTTGCATTGAGCATAGACGGAATGGCTTTAAAAACATTCTCATACGTTTCGTCTATATCAGAAAAGTCATCTATAAACACCTCAAAACTTCCAATTTGATTGGCTTCCCATTTATTTAAACGCTGAATATGACGCAAATCTGCAATGCAAAATTTTTCATCTAACTCTTGAAATCCTGAATTATAAATACCAACTATTTCGTAATTAATAATACGAGGCATTTTATTAAGGTTTTCACCAAACAAGGTTTGAAATTTATCTCCGACTTTAAAACCTAATCGATTGGCTAAATAGCTTGATATTAAAATTTCCTCGTTTCGCTTTCCTGAAAAATCTGGCAATCGACCATCTACTAAAAACTCTTTAAAGTAATCCCATTTATAATCGGCTCCTACTCCTTTTATAACGACACCTTCAAAATCGGTTTCGGTTCTAATTACTGCAAATTTTGTGGCAACACCTTGTATGTGCGTTACCTCTTCAACCGCATTAAACTTTGGATAAAAATCCTGATCTCTTAAAATAGGCACCTGAGATTCGTCGGATGCATTAGTATCGTAATTCGTAATCTGTATATGACCATTAAAAGCAACTACCTTGTCTCTAATTTTTTGTTGAAGCCCTAAACCTGTTGCTATAGCAATAAGCATTACTATAATACCGATAGCAATTGCAGCAATACCAATTTTAATTATTGGTGCCGAAACACTACTTTTATACGCTTTATTGCCAATAATGCGTTTAGCTATAAACAACTCTAAATTCAAATCTTCTTTTTATGCGTTTTAAGGTTTTCAAAAATACAGTTTTATTATTTGTCTTGGTAGTGATTTCTTGTGCTGGAAAAGGTAACAGTGAAAAGCTAGAAGCTAGAAGTGAGAAGACAGAAGACACTTCGAC
>JASBSE010000032.1 GCA_030149115.1 Winogradskyella sp.
AACCGCTTTAGTATCTATATCTAAAAGTCTGAATATTTTCGATAACTCATTAACGAAAGCAATATTAATATCACGCTGAGAATTTTCAATTACTTTGGCAGCCTCAGCCACTTTTATTGAAGGAGCTAGATGCGTTCCTGCAGTAATAACTTTTTTATAAAGACGATCTACTTTTTCAGCAATCTCAGGGGTTGAACCAGAGGTGACCTTTAATATCTTAGTTACCGTATGCTTTTTGTCTCCAGGATTAATACGTTCTGGAGAATATCCTGCATAAAAATCTTTATTAAACTTAAGACCTGATACTTTTTCTAAAACCGGAATACATATATCTTCTGTTGCTCCAGGATATACTGTAGATTCGTAAACAACAATATCATCATTCTTTAAAACCTTACCTACGGTTTCACTTGCTTTTATAAGTGGTGTAAATACTGGACGCTTTAACTCGTCTGTTGGAGTTGGTACAGTAATAATATAGTAATTAGCGACTGCTAGGGCTTCTAAATTATCTGTTATATACAAACCTTTATCGGCACTTAGATCTGAAGTTAAAACAGATTTAAGGTTATCATTATCAACTTCTAATGTTTTGTCTACACCAGAATTTAACTCATTGATTCTTTGTTTATTAATATCAAAACCAACAACAAAAAATTGCTTTGCAAATTCTACAGCTAATGGTAAACCAACATAACCTAATCCTATGATTGCAATTTTATCTTCAGAATGTGTCATCTGTTAAAAATAGATTTTAAAATGAGTTTCAAATCTAAATAAAAACTATAATTCATTACATAGTTTTTATTGATTTTCACTTTATCTACCCAAATAATCGTTCTATTGTAGTGATCTGGATCTTTTTGTCGTTCTAATACCTTTTCTTCATCTTTATACTTTAACGTAGCTTCTCCTGTAACGCCTGGTTTAACCAATAAAACTATTCTGTCATCTCCTTCTAATTTATCTGCAAAACCTTCAACATCTGGTCGCGGTCCAACAAAACTCATATCTCCTTTAAGAACATTAAACAATTGAGGAAGTTCATCTAATTTAGTTCGTCTTAAAACTTTACCCATTGAAGTCGCACTTTTATCTAGGTGACCTAAACGGTGTTTTCCTTCTTTGAGGGTTCTAATTTTATAAATTTTAAAAAGTTTACCATGCTGTCCAACCCTTTTTTGCGTAAATACACCATATATTCCTGTATCTATAGTTGATAACACTATTAGGAAAGTTATTGGTATAATTAAAAAAGGCAACAATAATAAAACAAAAAAAACATCAAATATTCTTTTTGCTCTAAGTTGTTTTTTTGTGATCAAAATTTAATAATTAACAAGGTTATAAGCGTCTAAAGAAATTTTTAACCTTCTTTAAAAATGATTTGTTATCCCTTTCATGATACGCATTACCATAAACTCCATAGCCGTAACCATAGCCATAGCCATAACCATAGCCATAACCATAATTATGATTACTCTTGTGTTTATAGAAATTGAGGACAAAACTTATATTTTTTAATTCTCCTGTCCTGTATTTAGCATTTACTAATTGAAGCATACCCTTTTTTGTATAGTCTAGCCTTACCATAAAAATAGTAGCATCAGCATATTGAGTTAGTTCTAATGCATCGGTTACTAGACCAAGTGGTGGTGTATCAAGAATAATTATATCATATTGATTTTTCAAAGAAGATATTAACTGTTTAAGATTATCTCCCATCAACAATTCTGAAGGGTTTGGCGGTATAGGTCCTGAAGTTATTAAATCTAAGTTTTCTACATGTGTATTTGTTATAATTTCCTCAAGCTTACTATCTCCAATAAGATAATTAACAATACCTTTTTCATTTGTAATATTAAAGTCATCAAAAATCTTTGGTTTACGTAAATCTAATCCTAGTAAAATTGTCTTTTTTCCAGAAAGCGCGTAGACTGTTGCTATATTTATAGATGTAAATGTTTTTCCTTCACCACTTACTGATGAGGTAACCATTAAAGTATTTGCTCTTGTTTCTGATGGATTATTCTTAAATATAAATTGTAGGCTAGACCGTATAGCCCTAAAGGATTCTGCTACAGCGGATTTTGGTTTTTCGTAAGAGACAAGATTGTTCTTGTAACGATATTTTCCCACAAGACCTAAAATAGGAATCTTAGACATCTTTTCGATTTCATCTGAGCCATGTATTGTGCTGTCTAATAAATAGATAACAAATATTAAAAACATGGGCATGAAAAAGCCTATCATTAAAGCTAACATATAGTTTAGTGACTTCTTAGGTCCAATTGGTGGATTACCAATGTCTTTTGCTTCATCAATAACTGTTATATCAGAAACATTAGCCGCTTTAACTATTGCTGCTTCACTTTTTTTGGCTTGGTAAATATCGTATGCCTCTCTACTTATATCAAGACTTCGTTGAATCTTCAAATATTCTTGTTGATCTTGTGGTAAATCAATAAGCTTTTCTTCTAAACTAGCTATTTTCCTAACTAGTGTACTAAGCTGTACACTTATTGTATTCCTTGTAGACTTTATAGCCTCTAATAAAACATTTTTTTCTGTATCTATCCTACGGTCTAAATCGTCAAACAATATAGAACCTTCCTTTGTACTATATTCTAAATTACGTCTTTCAACAGATAAAGCAATTATTCTACTTACACTAGATAGAATATTAACCTCTGTTATACCCACTGATGAAGGGGCAGCAATTTGAGAATAATCTGTTTTTGTCCTTAAATAGTTTTCTAAAGTATTTAAGTAATTAAGTTTAGACTGCTCTTGCAATTGTTCTTGCTCATAAGTTCTTAACTGATCTGAAATCTGAAGCATTTCTTCTTCTACATCAAAAACCTTATTCTTCTTCCTGAAATTATTCATTTCATCAGTTACGAGCTTTAATTTTGTATCAACATTTCCTAAACTACTGTCTATAAACTTAATTGTATTAGTAGCATAAAGGTTCTTACGCGCAAGCTCTGTTTTACTTAAAATTGCTGAAGTAGCGTTTAAAAAATCTACAATCTTCGACTTATTTTTCCCTACCAATGAAAGTCTTAGAACAGATGATGCTTCGTTAGAGAATGGAGCTATATTAATTGTATTTTTATAGCTATTTACAACACTATCAAAGTTTAAGTATCTTACATAATAATTAATTTCAGGATTTATTATTGAGTCATCCTTTAAATTCACAACACCATTAAAGAAAGGCAATTGTACTGATTCCCCAAATCGAAAAGTTCTTTTAAATAATCCTGATTCTAGTTTTATGGATTTCTTCTTTTTAGTACTATAAATCTGTACTATACCTGTTTCATTTTCAAACTCAAAAGACAGCTCATAAGTATCTTTATCTAAGATTTTTATCCTTAATGGTTTATTAATTATTTGTGGTGCCTCTTTGTTGGTAACAACTTCAAAAGGTGATTCTTTGTATATATCTATTAAATGATATTTACCTTGTTTTAAATACTCCTTATAATATTCTAAAGAGTCGATTACTAATTCGTTATGTGTACGTGTTTTAACAGCAGTAATAATACTACCTACTTTACCCGACACTCCTCCCCAATTAAATGAAATACTCGTGTTTGCAGTAAAAAAAGGGTTTTGGTCATTCTCTACCGTAATTAAAGAGTCGAGTCTATAAATATTCTGCTTTCTAACATTTATAAAATAAGCAACTATTAATGCTATTCCAATACACACTAAAACTAATTCCCATAGATTTAATGCTTTAAATAAAAACCCTTTAAAATCAAAACCTACCTTTTGAGATTCTAACGATTCTATGTCTTCAAAATCTTTATAATCCATCCTTTATAGTCTAGTAAAAAGTAAAACAGTGGTAGCTGCCAATGAAACAATCGTTGCTATTGTTGTAATACTAGAGACTGCTGTCTCACCTGTACCTATAGACTTTTGTTTTAAAGGTTTTACATAAATCATATCATTGGGCTGTATGTAGTAATAAGGAGAGTTCATAACCTTAACATCTGTTAAATCTAAGCTATGAATTTTTTGCCCTTGAGGATATTGTCTTATAATCATCACTTCTTTTCTATTACCGGTTAATGGTATTTCTCCTGCGTTAGCTATAGCTTCAAAAATATTAACCCGTTCTTTAAACAGTGTAATAGTGCCTGGATTATTTATTTCTCCAGTAGTTGTATATCTTAAACCTGCTAATTTCACCGTTACGAAAATATTAGCAGTTTCTTTAAATTGTTCATCGAGCAATTTTTGCTCTATCATTTTTTCAATCTCTTCTGCAGTATAACCAAGTACATTTAAAGTTCCTAGATTAGGAATTCTAATATTTCCATGTATATCTACAGTAAAACCATCAAAATAAGCACGTTCGGCACTATCGGCATTCAAATTAGCTTCACCTATTGGATTAAAAATCTGAGTGTTATTCTGATCTAAAACTTTAATTCTGATATTCAGAATATCATCTATTTGAATTCGATAAGGTTTTTGTATTTCTGATAAGTTATAAGGAATGGTATCATTTAACCCATTTTCTTTATTTTGAAGATATATCGTGTCTTTATGTGGAATACACGACGAGATAAAAATGCAACTAAGAGCAATAATCAAAAGCTTGATGCCTCTCATAGATATTGTATGATGTTTACTGACAAATATAATGTATCACCACCAATAACAAAACTATTAGGTTTCTTTTTGGTTTATTTACGTTCTTTGCATAAAATTTTATAAAGTTTGAATTACCTCAACGTAGAAAATATTTCAAAGTCTTATGGAGAGCTTGTACTATTCCAAGATTTATCATTTAGCATCCATAAAGACCAAAAGATAGCTTTTATTGCTAAAAATGGAAGCGGAAAAACATCCATTCTCAATATCTTATCAGGAAAAGACACACCTGATGAAGGCCAGGTTGTCGTTAGAAAAGGACTTCGTCTCGCTTTTTTAGATCAGGAACCTGATTTAGACAATAAACTCACCATTGAAGAAACCATCTTTGCTTCAGATATACCTATTTTAAAAGTTATTGAAGCTTACGAAAAAGCACTTAAAAATCCCGAAGACACCGAAGCTTATCAATTGGCTTTTGAAGCTATGGACAGAAACAACGCTTGGGAATTTGAAACGCAATACCAGCAAATCTTGTCTCAGTTAAAGCTAGATGATTTAAGTCTCAAAGTGAGCATTCTTTCTGGTGGCCAACGTAAACGTCTTGCATTGGCACAAGCTTTATTGAGCAAACCAGATATCTTAATTTTAGATGAGCCTACCAACCATCTCGATTTAGAAATGATAGAATGGTTAGAAGATTACTTTGCAAAAACCCAGCAAACCCTTTTCATGGTTACTCACGATCGTTACTTTTTAGAGCGTGTTTGTAACGAGATTATAGAATTAGACCAAGGGCAATTATACACTTACAAAGGCAATTATTCTTACTACCTAGAAAAGAAAGAAGCTCGTATAGAAAGTGAAGCCACCGAAGTTGGCAAGGCCAAACAACTATACAAAAAAGAACTCGACTGGATGCGTCG
>JASBSE010000036.1 GCA_030149115.1 Winogradskyella sp.
ATTTCCTGAGCATAATTGCCAGATATGAAACCTATTAAAACGAATGTGATAAGATATTTTAGTTTATACATTTCTTTTTTAATTTGATTCAAAATTAAGTTGCGTTCAACTTTCACTTAGTAACAAAGGTTACTAAAGCAATAAACAAGCTTTTTACTGCACTTATATTTTTAAACTTATACCCAATACAAAATATAATGTAGGATCTAAGTCTACTTCATAAACTACATCATCTACTATGAGTCTTGATGGACTTTGAGGCATGATGTAAGTAGAGTAAAACATAAAGATAAAAGGCTCTAATTCATACCAAACTGGTAAGCCAAACTCAATAGCCATTATATTAAATGTTTCACTCTCTTCTACAGTTATGTTATAACCGCTTGTTGAATTTACAGTACCTCCTTGACCTTGGCCTTGTCCTTGACCACTACTTCCTCTATTTGTGTAATACTCTTGATAGAAATTTTGAGATCCGAAATACAAACCAACAGAAGGTGATATTTGAAACTTTTGATTACGTGTTATGAAATCGTGACTTACTTCTGTAGACAAGAAGAAATCTGAAGTACTATTATTATTAAAATAATTTGCGGCTGTGGCAGCTAAATTAAAATACTGAAAGTCGTAACTTAAAACTACTGTTACATCAGCGTTCACTTGAGAAATAACATTATAACTATCCTCATTGAAAAAATACTTTGTAATGGATATATCACCATCAAAATTGTTATATGAGAAATCGTACCCTAATGATGCCAAAAACAAATCTACTCTACTTTCATTTGCTTTTGTGAGATAAGATAATGAGCCCATTCCATAAATACCAGACTTATGATGATACATTGCTGAAGCATATAAATATGGCATAGCTAAAGAATCTTTTCTTCCTAAAAAAACAGCATCGCTTATGTAGCTGAGATTTAATGACACATAGCTTGAGTCCTTTTCATGCTTAACTTCTGTAGAATCTTTTGTTTTTGAGTTCTGGTTTACACTTTTAATTTTTTGACCTATCACATGATTACTGAAAAGTAAAAGGACTAAAAGTGCCAGCATATATTGAAAATTTTTCATCACTTTACACTTTAGTTATATCGAAAAAGGGATTTAAAAAACTTAAATCCCTTATTTCTTTAGTTACCTTTCTTCATGGTCTTTTTGTTAACCTTATTTTTCTTATTAGCCTTTTTGTTTAGCTTGTTCTTTTTATTCAGCTTATTTTTTTTGGCTATTTTTTTTCGATGTTGATAAGTGTTTTTAAACATTTCACCATCCATATTCAAACACTCTCCCTCTTGCAAGCGTAATTGTTTTTTTTGTTGTGTTTGATAAGAGCCATCTGGATTAACAACTGTACCATTACCCAACTTTATTTGATTTTGTAATCTCAATTGAGATTGATTTTGAATTTGAATAACTTCACCATCAACAAGCATGTAATGAGATCTGTTTTGATTTCTTTCTTGCACTTGCTCTTTAGTTAAACCTTTATTCTCTTTTTGTACCATTTGTCTGTATTGGTGTTCATTTTGGTACATTACACCATTCATATCTAAACATTGCCCGTTTTGAAGTTTTAATTTTTTCTTTTCTTTTGTTTTATATGTACCATCTGTATTTAATACAGTTCCATCATTTAGAGTTACTCGATCTTGTAAACGTACTTGATCTCGGTCTCTAATTTGTAAAACATCACCATCCACCAACATTAAACGATCTTGATCCCTAACTTGGTCTCTGTCTTGTGCGAAAATAGTTGTTGCACTTAACGCAACTAACAGTATTGTTAAAATTGCATTTTTCATTTTTTTATTTATTTAAATTAAACATGTTAAATGTATTGTTATTAAAATTTTGCTACCATGATATTAATCAGAAATACCTAAAAACCAATAATTTACAATTAAACTAAATAGTTAATTACATTGCTCATGGCTTCCGTTAATTATAGTATTATATTCCTCTGAAGTTAAAAATTGAGGCTCATAAGTACTACCAGAATTTTCAATACCAAATACAAAACTTCTGAGGTGATTTCTGGAACCACATCGCAGACTATTAAAAACTGAAATTAGGTCTGTATTGGTTGTAGCTTCAATATAATTTTGCAAATCAACTATGTCTAGATCTTCGATAGTTGCTCCTATTTTAAGTGCATTTATCTGGCTTAAAGAGCCATCTAAAATAAATTGATCATAAAAATTTTGAAGATCCTGATTTGCAAACTCACCAATTGGCAAAATATTATATTCTATATTGTATTGAATTAATAAACTCTCAACTGCATTCATGTGCGTTTGCTCACTATTCTTAATATTAGCAAACTGGTTTAAGGACCATTCGTTATTTAGGAATATATAAGTATCTCTTGCTAACTTTTCTTCCTCTAGCATAAATAACAAAGCATTTTTATCTGATTCAGTTAAAGTTTGGTTTATAGTGTTTGCACTATTATTATCTTCATTATCATTACTACATGCACATAGAAAAGATAATGATAGCATCAATACAATCAATATTGTAACCTGAGTTGATAATGACTTTTTCATCTTACTTTAATTTTAAAATTGATAATTAAAGTTCTGAAATAAAATACAATTAAGATGCTACTAATGTTACACAAAAAAGAGAGCTTTTTTAAAAGCTCTCTTTTAATCAAGATGCCTGAACAAGACACCTTAACACTAACCAAAAAAACTAGTTAACCAAACTAGTCGACCTTTCGCGTTCCACCATGTCCACCTGCAACAACAATCATTATTTTAATACTCAAATAGATGAATTTAAAAAACTGTAAAATAGGATTCATCATTTTAAA
>JASBSE010000037.1 GCA_030149115.1 Winogradskyella sp.
GTTTCACCACCTTCTGTATCATCAATAGCACCAAATCTTGTAATGTTACCATTATCAACTTCGCGCTGTGGTATTTGCCCAGAAGCATCCCAACGACTTGTAAAATGTGATGCTGTAAGTGTTAACTTATCGTTTTCTGGAGAGTACATCACATACTTTCCAAATAAGTTAAGACGATTAAAATTTTGAGGAGAATCAAACGGTCCATCTGTGGCTATATACTCCATTGCCATGTAGGCATTTTGATTTTTGGTGTTCTCTAACAAATCGAACAAACCTACTGTTCTTAATGTATTAAATTGACCCAGAGACAGTGACACACTACTTTCACCTATATAATCTTTGGTTTTAAAGTTTACATAACCTGCAGTATTAAAATCTCCTTCTGAAGCATAGTAAGCTCCTTTACCAAAATCTATTTTGTTTACTGTTTCTGGTATTACAAAGTGTAAATCACTATAACCTTGTCCATGCGCATGAGAAACCATATTGACTGGCATTCCGTCTACTCCTATGGCGACATCTGTACCATGGTCTACATCAAATCCACGAAGAAAAATTTGTTCTGCTTTACCTCCACCAGCATGCTGACCAATAAATAAACCTGGTACTTTTCTTAAAACTTCTTGTGAAGAATTCACAGGAGTGACATTAAGATCTAATCTGGTAATTGTATTTACAGGATTAAGTTCTTCACGAATTACCATCTCATCCAACTGAAATACTTTTTCTTCTAGAATGATACTTAAATCATCTGTACTTGTTACTGTTACTATTGCTGTCTTGTAACCCAAAAGCCCAACTTTTAATGAGTCTCCAGCCTTGGTTTCGCTAATATAAAACACCCCATTTTCTGATGTGTGTGCATGAGCTTCTGAGTTTAGGTTATACACATAAGCTGCTTCAAGCGGTTGGTTAAGTTCATTAAGAACAACTCCTTTAACATTTTGCGCCTGTATACTGTAAAGACAGAAGCCTAGAAAAACGAGTACTAATTTTAAATTTTTCATGATTACAATTGGTTGATTTTAGACTCCATTGTAGGTCCAAGTTCATAGAGACTGGCGACTAACTCTGTTTTTAGTTTAGAGACTACATCAGTTTTTCCCATTGCTTTATAAATTTCTGCGATATGATACAAAACTGTTGGCTCAAAAGTTTGACCTTCTACGTACATCTCAACAATTTCATTTGCCTTTTCTACATTTCCTTTTTTGAAATAACTCCAGGCCAATAAATCGTAAGATTGTGGTGTAGGTCTATTTTCTATTTCTTTGCTTGCCATTTCTATAGCTCTCTCTGGTAAAAGCATTTCTTCCGCATATACAATAATATTGTAGGCGTTGTACATGTCTCCATAATTTTTATTATCTACCATATCGTTGTAACGCCCAATAGCAGAACTTTTCATGAGTTCATCCTCATTGTAATCTGCAATGTCGGCCACTAGTAACTCATAATCTGGAGCAGTATAGTATGTCTTTACTGAGTCTATTATTTTTTGCGCAATAATAGGATTATTTTCATACGAAAAAGCAATCCATGCAATGCCTTTTTTTGCATAAGCATCTGTAGGGTCTAATGCTAATGCCTTTAGATAAAGGTTGTAAGATTTTTCTATCTCACCTGCATGACCATAAAAGTCTGCAAGATTTGTGTAAGACCATTGTTTCATGCCTTTTAGATTAGATGCCTCAGCTATAGTTTTGGCTTTTTCCATATTCATTATAGCACCTTCTAAATTTCCTTTATGGTCTTCCCATTTTGCTAATCGAATTAGGTAATCAAAATCTGAAGTGTTTTTAATATGTTTCAAATAAGATTCCGCAGCTAAATAATTTCCTAATTCCAAATAAACATCAAAAAGCATTTTATGTGTTCCATTTAGTTTATCTCCATTTTCTTCAGCTTGTTCAAGTAAGCTCAATGCCTCTTTAAATCGATGTTGGGAAATGTAATTTGAAGCCAAACTTTTAAGGTAAGATGTTGTTTTACCTTTAGTAACATCAACAGCTTGTTTCAAATCTTCTTCTGCTTTTATTAAATAATCTATATCGCCTGTAGCATCAAAAATTGAAGTATATGCTGCAGCACGTTTTACTAAATATGGATATTGATTTGGGGTTTCATTAAGCTTATCTGTCCATTGCTGTGCATTAGCAATAAGTGCAGTCTTATCTGCTTTTTCGGATAAATATTTTGAATAATCTTCACTATTTGTTACCGTGTTTTTACAACAGCTTAACATTAGCGATACGATTAAGAGGGGAAGGTATTTTTTGAGTATCATGGTTTGCGAGTTTAGTTGTTAAAAATATTCCTGAAACAGATCTTTAGAGCTGCTTCAGGAACTGAGTTTTATATCTTACCAAGGCGAAGCTAGGTAAGGGAAAGACGTTAAAAACGCTTTGTCATTTGCATCTACATTATCATTAGATAATCCTGGGTTTTCAGAAAAATCTTCACCACCAAAGATTAGTAATAACTCTACGGTTATAACATCATCAGCCAAAGCTCTTCCTGTTAACACGTTTGTACCGTCATAAAATGTCGTTGTGCCATCTAAAGACACATTAAGTACATCTGTTGCTAACAAGCCTGTAAATGTTGCTGAGTCTAAACCTAATGCATTAGTATCTCCTGGATTTGCATACGCAGGACTTAATGCTTCTAGATTATTTTGAAACATTGCCTGGAAAGCTGCACCTTGGTTTGTAGGTGTAGTTGTATTGAAAGCATCTTTCATTCCTGAGGATACAAATACAGTATTTACTGCTGGTCTTCCCATTTGGTCTTGCTGTGCATAGATTCCTGAGAAATCAGGTCCCATTGGTTGAGAAACAGCGTCATCATCATTATTACAATTTAATGCCGTTAAAGACACTAGTATTGCAATAGCATATAGTTTTATATTATTAGTTTTCATCATTATAATTTTTAAGTTTGTTATTGTCTTCTCTTAGATTCTACCCAAGTATTTATTGTACCTGAACCACCTATCATAGATTTAGGCACCTCAATCACAACGGAAAGTACATTAGTACCTGCAAAAGTGTCTGCTCCAGGATTGTTGAAACTTGTAGCATTACCTGCTATAATTTGACTATACTGTGCAAAGTCCATAAAAAATGGATCATCTCTTGGGCCAGCAAAGGCCATCATTCCACCAGAACTTCCAACAATAGCTGATTGTCCATAAGGTGTAATATCTACGGAAAACTGATTGGCTGCATTAGTTGCAATTGTACTGTTTAAACCTGTTTGAGAGGGAGCAGTTGGTCCAAACACATACATTTTACCATCTCTGGCAATGGCTTGGATTACCAAATCTTCAACATTGTCTCCTGTATTATCGATATTAAATTCAACTAATACGTTTTCATCAAAAGCTGCATTTTGCGAATCGCTACCAGAACCCAAAAGTCCTTGAACATTTGCTACAAATGCAATATTTGATGTGTTTTCACCTTGGAAGGCATAAAAATCTGTGATATCACTAGTACCACCTTGAACAGCAGGTGCATCGATATGATCTGCTGCAACGGCAACCAACGTAGCAATTCCTACAATTGCAGCTGCCATTAAAAATTTTGTTTTTTTCATAATTTGAGATTTTGTTAATTATTGTGTCTCTGTTCTACCTACGGAAAAATGAACAAGGCGGTTTTATATTTTTTTCAAAAAGTTTGAAATGTGACTGTTTTTTGGATATAAAAAGTATCTTTATATCATAATAGAAATGCCATGAATCCATCAGCAAAAGGCTGGATAAAAAAATTACTGAAAGACATATCAGATAACAATCTGGCTGATATAGACACTTTAGAATTTTATGATAAACTAAGACAAACCGGCTTTATTTATGGCAGTAATATTTCTACTTTATCATTTGTAGACCAATCTTTTGATTTTACAGAAGAAGAACGAAGTAAGATAAATTTGCTCCTTTGTTTTTATCATATTCACTTAAGTGAAGGACATACCAATGACACATTTATCGATAAGCTCGTTACCTATTACAAAAATATAGGCGAAAACGAACGTTCTTTCTTTAAAGATCTTTTTGGAGAATCTTCTGGTGACAAACTGTTAGAAAATATAATTCATAAACGCATTCATGTTGATGACAATTTTATTTCTAAAAGTTTCAATTACTTTTTAGTTAATGCCTTGCTCTTTATTGATGCCCTAGGTTATGTTCAGTTTTTAAATGATAAAAAAGACATAGAAAACTATGTTAACAATCTAGAATCGGCTTTAGAATCTGTAGTCATTTCCGTAATGGATACAAAATCTAATAAGTCTGACTATGATGAAAATTTAATGAAACTTTTTGAGAGCTCTATGCGCCAAAAAGATGCTGATATTAATACGTATGAAGATGTTATTAAAGTCATAAGTCATCCTCTAGAAAAGCAATATCTGGTTGACTTGGTTTGTATGGCATCATGGAGTGATAAAGTTATTGATACTGCTGAACAAAATTTTCTAGAGAAAATGAAAAATGACCTTGATTTAGAACAAGAGGTCATTGACAAATCCATTGAATCTATAAACACGTTTTACGATGAGCATAAAGAAGAAGTTGCTTTTTTGAGCTCTAAAAACTTAGCTCAGAGTTTTTATGACAATAGCAGTAAACTTGTATCTAAACTTGTTAATCGTAATAAAAAACGTCTTCTAAAAGAATTATCTGAGAGTAAAGAAGCTATGAAATTACTAACCGCTTCTACCTACAGAACACTCAATGATGAAGAACAAAAAAAGATACAGCAACAACTTTTAGACATTTTTAAATCAATACCTAGCTTAGCTATTTTTATGCTACCAGGTGGTGCAATATTATTGCCTCTTTTTGTAAAAATTATTCCAAAATTATTACCTTCTGCCTTTGATGATAATAGAATTGAAGAG
>JASBSE010000133.1 GCA_030149115.1 Winogradskyella sp.
GATTCAATTTGATTGAAATAAAAAAGAGCTTCAATTATAGAAGCCCTTTTATTATGATACTTTTCACCCTAACTACTAACAAAATTTAAGTGATAACCCTAAGTGATTAAAAATATCGTTAGCAAAAAAGTATCAATGTACGTACAAATATAACAAATACTCTTTACCTAAGTAACTTAAAACTAGTTATTTTCAATCCATTCCTTAGCATTGGTAAATGCTTCAATCCATGGTGATACTTGGTCTTGTCTACCACTAGGATAGTTAGCCCAGTTCCACTGAAAAATGGATCGTTCAATATGTGGCATGGTTACTAAATGTCTCCCCGTTTTATCACACATCATAGCCGTATTATAATCTGAACCGTTAGGATTATGTGGGTATTCTGCATAAGCATATTTCCCTACAATATCATATTGGTTTTCATCCTTTGGTAAATTGAATTTTCCTTCACCATGACTGATCCAAACCCCAAGCGTACTTCCTGCTAAAGACGATAACATAATAGAGTTATTCTCTTGAATTTTTACAGAAGTAAAAGCACTTTCGTGTTTGTGCGAATCGTTATGAACCATTTTACCATGAACATCATGATCTGGATTGATAAGGTCTAATTCCATCCATAGTTGGCAACCGTTACAAATTCCAACAGATAAAGTATCTTCTCTTTCAAAAAAGTTCTTGATGACTTTATTTGCTGTTTCATTATATTTTATAGCACCAGCCCAACCTTTAGCAGATCCTAAAACATCGGAATTAGAGAACCCACCAACGGCACCAAGGAATTGAATATCTTCTAAAGTTTCACGACCAGAAATTAAATCGGTCATATGAACATCTTTAACATCAAAACCAGCTAGGTACATAGCGTTTGCCATTTCGCGTTCAGAATTACTTCCTTTTTCACGTAAGATAGCAGCTTTAGGTCTAGGTTTACTTGAATCTGTTTTTGGAAGTTTTCCAGTGAATTGTTTTGGAAATTCGAAATGTAAAGGTTGATTTTTGTAATTATCAAAACGTGTTTTAGCTAAACCATTAGCCGTTTGTTTTTGGTCGAGTAGGAAAGAGGTTTTGTACCACATGTCTCTTAATCTCGAAATGGTCATAGTAAAGACTTCATTACTATTTATGATGCTAAGCACATCACTTTCCATAACCCTACCAATATTGTGGAAATCGATTTTAGCTTCAGATAATACGGTTTCGATACTCTTATCTTTAGCCTGAATTACAATTCCTGAGTTTTCAGCAAAAAGTATTTTGAAAGAATCTTTTTCAGCTAAAGCGGTTAAGTCTAATTCCGCACCAATAGTATTATCAGCAAAACAAAGTTCTAGTAAGGTTGTAATTAAACCACCTGAAGCGACATCGTGTCCAGCGACAATTTTACCATCTAATATTAATTGTTGAATGGTATTGAAAACCGTTTTTACATAATTAGCATTTTTAACGGTTGGCGCTTCGTTACCAATTTTATTGACTACTTGTGCAAAAGAACTTCCTCCTAATTTAAAATTGTCTTGAGATAAGTTGATATAGTAAATATCACCTTCGTTCTTTTGGAACACAGGCTCAACTACTTTATTAATATCAATACAGTTTGCAGCTGCTGAAATTATAACTGTACCTGGAGAAATAACATCACCATCAGGATATTTTTGCTTCATAGAAAGTGAATCTTTTCCTGTTGGTACGTTAATCCCTAAATCAATAGCAAATTCTGAAACCGCCTTTACAGCTTCGTACAAACGTGCATCTTCACCTTCATTCTTACATGGCCACATCCAGTTTGCAGAAAGTGAAACATTCTTCAAGCCATCTTTTAAAGGAGCCCAAATAATGTTAGTTAATGCTTCTGTAATAGAGTTGCGGCTACCAGCCACAGGATCTATCAATCCCGAAATAGGTGAGTGGCCAATTGAGGTAGCAATACCTTCTTTACCTTTATAATCTAATGCCATTACACCAACATTGTTTAATGGTAACTGTAATGGTCCAGCACACTGTTGCTTAGCAACTTTACCACCAACGCAACGGTCTACTTTATTGGTTAGCCAATCTTTACATGCGACTGCTTCTAACTGTAAAACTTGGTCTAAATAATCGTAAAAATTATCTCTGTTGTAAGATACATCACTGTAGTTTTTTTCAACCGTATGATCTGTCATTATAGTTTTTGGAGAGCTGCCAAACATATCTTCCAGAGCCAAATCCATTGGCTTGTCTCCATTGGTTTCAGACTCAAATGTAAAACGGTGTTTTCCGGTAACTTCACCAACATCATATATAGGTGAACGTTCTCTGTCGGCAATTTTATGAAGAACTTCTAAATGCTCATCACCAATCACTAGTCCCATACGTTCTTGAGACTCATTACCAATAATTTCTTTTGAAGAAAGCGTTGGATCACCAACAGGTAATTTGTCTAAATCGATTTTTCCACCAGTGTCTTCAACAAGTTCAGATAAACAGTTTAGATGACCACCAGCACCATGATCGTGAATAGAAACAATATAGTTTTCATCACTTTCTACCATGCCACGAACAGCATTGGCAGCACGTTTTTGCATTTCTGGGTTAGAACGTTGAACGGCATTTAGCTCAATGCCAGAGTCGAATTCGCCAGTATCAGCAGACGATACAGCAGCACCTCCCATACCAATTCTATAATTGTCACCACCAAGAATTACAATTTTGTCACCTGCTTTTGGTATATCTTTTATGGCTTGGTCTGCTTTTCCGTAACCAATACCACCAGCTTGCATAATCACTTTGTCGTAACCAATCTTATCATTATTTTCTTGATGTTCGAAGGTTAAAACAGAACCACAAATTAATGGCTGACCGAATTTATTTCCGAAATCTGAAGCTCCATTAGATGCTTTAATTAGAATATCCATAGGAGTTTGGTACAACCATTTACGCTCAGGAAATGCCTTTTCCCAAGGCCGTTCTTCTTCTAAACGTGAATACGATGTCATGTAAACAGCTGTTCCTGCTAACGGAATAGACCCTTTACCACCAGCAAGTCTATCTCTGATTTCACCACCAGAGCCTGTAGCAGCACCATTAAAAGGCTCTACAGTTGTTGGGAAGTTATGTGTTTCTGCTTTTAATGAAATTACAGATTCAAAATCTATGGTTTGGTAATATTCAGGAACATCTGCACGTTTTGGTGCAAACTGCTCTACAACAGGACCTTTTATAAACGCTACATTGTCTTTGTATGCGGAAACAATATCATTAGGATTTTGTTTTGATGTTTCCTTAATCATTTTGAATAACGACGTCGGCTTTTCTTCTCCATCAATAACAAAAGTTCCGTTGAAAATTTTATGACGACAGTGCTCTGAGTTCACTTGGGAAAAGCCAAATACTTCAGAGTCTGTTAATGGTCGTCCTATTTTTTTTGAAACACCTTCTAAGTATTCAATTTCTTCATCACTTAGAGATAAACCTTCCTGTTGGTTGTATGCTGAAATATCTTCAATATCAAGAATTGCTTCTGGTTGAATATTTATGGTGAAGATGTTTTGATTTAAGCTTGAAAATTTTTCAGAAATCATTGGGTCGTACCCTTTGAAATTTTCTGAAACCGATGTGAATTCCTCAATACGTAAAATACCAGAAATTCCCATGTTTTGAGTAATTTCTACAGCATTGGTACTCCAAGGAGTAATCATTGCAGCTCTTGGGCCAACAAAAAAAGCATCTAGTGATGCTTGTTCAATTTTTGGCTGGTTGCCGAATAACCATGTCAATTTAGAAATGGTTTCAGTTGATAATTCTTTTGTGGCTTGAACAGCGAAAACTTTGCTGTTTTGGTTTCCAAAGAAATGAATCATTAGAGTGTTGTGTTTGGTGTGAAAAATAAAAACACAAAGTTAATTCATTTTAAAATAATGAGACTATAAAAAAGAATTCAATTAGTAGACTTATTCAACAGGTTTTAAACAAAAAAAGCAGCTCAATTTTTGAACTGCTTTTTCAATAATATTAATCTTTGATTAGTTCTTAATCAATTTTTTGCTTACTGATGAATTGTTTTGTGTCAATTTCAAAATATAAACACCAGATTTTAATGTTTGTACATTGATGCTATCTGAAGAATTGATTTGAGTTTTTAAAACTTTCTTTCCTAAGATGTCATAAATTTCAACAATAGTATTTTCGTTAGATGCTAAATTAATGTACAATTTAGACTTAACAGGATTTGGGTAAATTGAAGAAGTGTCAAGGCCATTATCGGCAATACTTAACGAAGAATAACATGTCCAAGATAAATCATCAATACCAACTCTTGCATCACCAGAATTATTATCAACAATTTCAACAGTTATTGAACCTTCAATATTTATGTCACTGATTGTTGTAGTTTGTTGAGTGTCATTATACGGAATTGTTCCTGCCAAACTTCCATTTACTAGAACATCCAAACTTCCATCAGTTCCTGAGAAAATTCTTTGAGTTGTAACAGTAAGGTTCCCAATACCACCACTTACAGTAGGTGAAGTTAAAATACCTGAATCAGAACTACCTCTATAATCTATGAGTAGGGCTCTGTTGTTAATGGTTTGGTCAGTTCTTGCTTCTGTTGCATTCCATGTACCGTTTGTACCTGTCCAAGTTCTATTTGTATACTGTGAGCTGTTTGCAGGAATATTTTCAAAATCTTCTACAACACAATCACTTCCTGGTGTACCCGTTTCTGTTGTTGTACCATTTACAGAATTACTTTGAGTTGATTCGTTTTCTGCAGCATCGATAGCGATAACATAAAAGGAGTAAGTGGTTTCAGGAGTTAGATTGATAATGTTAGCAGTATTAGTTGAAACATTGGTGTTAAAAACTCCATCTACATAAACATCATAAGAAACCACTCCGACATTGTCTGTTGAAGCTGTCCAGCTAAGGTTTATAGATGTTGAAGCTTCATTAGTTACAGCTAAATTTGTTGGAGCTGTAGGCGCTTCAGTGTCTTGTGTAGATACCCATATATCGTTTACCCAACTAGGATTATCTATAAATGGGTTTCTATTACCTTGATGATTGTAGTAAATGTTATTGTTGCGATCTATTTCTTTTTGCGATACAGGATCATTTTGATGCCATGTTAAAAGAATATTCAAAAATGGGTCATCTAGTACTTTATCAGAACTTCCGTCAAACATTGGGTAACTTCCCCAATTACTGATTTGATCTTCGTATCGTGTTACAAAATAGAAATAAATACGAGCAATATCTCCTTTAAATTCATCTATAGGCTCAAAAACAGTATTCGTATAACCTGCAGAATAACCACTATTAAGGTTACCTCCAAGCTTTGAACCGTTTTGAGTTGGATTAGAAATACCACTTTGACTTACTAATTGACTATCGTCAACCACTCCAAAAGGATAATTACTTCTAAAACCATTAACACGGCCATCTGTAGGTAAAAGGTGGTGCGCATCGCTACGCATTGGTAAGTTTTGACTGAATACAGACTGAGGAATAACATGTTCTTTGTTATAACAATCTCCTTCGCCACTATAATTTCCACATTCATCACTCACAGGTGAGAATGTGTAAGGATCTGATCCTGTTGGGTTTTCTGAATAAGGGTCTAAGATGGTGTTGCTTCCAGTTTCATAGTAATTGTCCAAATCATAAGATGCTATAAAACCATCCATTGCATCATAACCTTGGTCGTTATGATTATCTATGATATTGTGAAGTTGTGTCTTTAATGTGTAGCCAGTTCCTGTAGCACTATCGTAATATCCTGAAGGAATTTGGGCAAATGCTAATGTTGAAAAAACTAGAGTTATTAATAAAGTGTAGAATTGTTTCATCTATTTGGGTTTATTTTTTCTTTTCTAATAAGGCCATGTAAAATCCGTCAAAACCAGATTTATAGGCTAATATTTTATTGTCTTTTACAAAAGTAAAGTCTTTTCCGGCTTCGGATGTTAAGAATTTATCAATTTGATTTTGATTCTCTGAAGGCAATACAGAACATGTAGCATAAACCATTTTTCCACCTGGTTTAACCATTTTTGAGTACTGCTCTAAGATTTCTTCTTGAGTTTTTTTGATATTATCGACAAACTCTGGTTGTAATTTCCATTTAGAATCTGGATTTCTACGTAAAACACCTAAACCAGAACATGGTGCATCAATCAGTAAACGGTCGGCTTTGCCATAAAGTTTTTTTATAGGTTTTGTAGAGTCAATGACTTTCATCTCTATATTATGAACACCATTGCGACGTGCTCTAACTTTAAGCTTTTTTAGTTTACTCTCGTAGATATCCATAGCAATAACTTGGCCTTTGTTCTCTAAGAGTGACGCTAAATGCAATGTTTTTCCACCTGCACCAGCACAAGAATCAACGACTTTCATACCTGGTTTTACATCTAAAAAATCGGCTACTAATTGCGATGACGCGTCTTGAACCTCAAACCAGCCTTCCTTAAAAGCCTCAGTCATAAAAACGTTAGCGCGTTCTTTTAGTTTTAAAGCATAAGGGTAATCTGGAATGAATTCCGTCTCAATATTTTCGGATTGTAATTTGAGTTGTAAATCTTCCTTAGTTGTTTTAAGCGTGTTGACTCTAAGAATAACGTCTGCCTGTTCGTTTTGCATAGCTAATTCTTTAGTCCATACGTCAGCGCCTAATTCTTTCTCACCTAATTCATCAATCCAATCTGGAATGGACTCTCTGTATTTTCTAATTTTAGACAATTCATCAAAACGCCCTTTTATTTTACGTGTTGGAGTATCCGTAAAATATTTCCAGTCTGGAAGTTTAATGCCTTTAAGTGTTGCCCAAACTGCAAAGATTCTCCATAGATTATCTCTGTCAAACGGAGCCTTTACATCAGCAATTTCAGCATAAAGTCTTTTGTAGCGAACGATTTCATAAACTGTTTCGGCAACAAAACCTCTATCTCTGCTTCCCCAACGCTTATCACGTTTTAGCAATTGTTGTATAACCTTATCCGCATATTCACCTTCATTGAAGATTTTGTGTAAACCATCAATAACCGCAAAGCATAAATTTCTATGTAATCTCATTGCAAAAAATTAGCATGCAAAGGTAGTATAAAAGTTGGGAAGTGCTACAGTATTGAGGTAAAGTCTTTTTTAATTTAAAAAAATAAAGAACAAGTTTTTGCTCGTTTAAGCATCTCAATTAAATTGCAGTAATTTCTTAAATATAATTTGGAAGAAAAGAAGATAATAGAACAACTTAAGGAAAGAAATACAGCTGTATTTTCTCAACTTATTGATGATTATCAACAAAAGGTTTTGGGTACGTGTATATCGTTTGTGCCAAATAAGGAAGATGCCGAAGATTTGGTACAAGAAGTGTTTTTAGAAGTTTATAATTCAATCTCTAAATTTAAAGGAAATTCTAAGCTCTCTACTTGGATATATAAAATTACCACTAACAAATGCTTAGAGTTTATTAGGAAAAAGAACACAAAAAAACGAACAGGTTTTTTAAAGCCTTTGTTTGGCGAGGATTTCTCAATAGATAAGACGAATTATTTTACCGAATTTAATCATCCAGGTTTTTTACTAGAGAACAAAGAACTAAACGAAACGTTATTTAAAGCTATTAATAGTTTGCCAGAAAGTCAGGCTTCTGTTTTTACATTACATAAGATTGATGGAAAAAGTTATCAGGAAATTGCAGATATAACTGATAAGAGTGTGTCTTCGGTAGAGTCACTTATGTTTAGGGCAAAGAAAAACCTTCAGCAATTATTATACGACTATTACAAAAATGAAATTTAGCACAAGTTTTTTTAAGCTTATGCATCTAAATAACAAATGATTTATGATGAAAGATACTGAGTTAAACAAAAAAGTAAAAGCTACGCTAAATGTAGCTGATACTATCCAGGAGGTAAAGGTGTCTCCTTTTCTTAAGGATAGAATATTAAACAATTTAAACACTGAGATTGATGAAACCCAAAAGGTTTGGGCTTGGTTTACTCCTAAGTTTCAGTTAGCAACTTTAATTGTGGTTATTTTACTCAATGTATATGCATACAAGGTATTGACTTCGGATAATTATAATACAACCGTTGAAGAGTTTGTAGATACCTACGATTTTGGGGAAGAAACATATACATCTATTTTTAATTAGTTGAGTTATGAAAAAACAAACCATATTATACATATTACTTATTGTTCTTTTTATTTCTAATGCGTTTTTTGTTTTTCATCATTTAACAGGATTTGGTGATAAAGACCATAAGCCTCATTTTTCTATGGTAGAAGAATTAAACTTTAACCAAGAGCAACAAGAGGCTTATGACAAGATGCGAAGTGAGCATTTTGATAAAATGAAATCCTATTCTAAAAGAATTGGCGAGTTAAAAGAGGAAATGTATTCTAATACAGAAGAAGATGAAGTATCTAAAGTGTTCTTAGATTCTGTAATAGATTTAATTGCAA
>JASBSE010000044.1 GCA_030149115.1 Winogradskyella sp.
TCTGGCAAATAACAATTTTAAATAATCATAAATTTCTGTAGTTGTCCCAACCGTAGAACGAGGGTTTGTAGAGTTTACCTTTTGCTCAATAGCAATAGCTGGAGCAATACCTTTTATATAATCTACTTTTGGCTTGTTTAATCTACCCAAAAACTGACGCGCATAACTCGATAAACTTTCTACATAACGTCGTTGACCTTCAGCATATAAAGTATCGAAAGCTAAGCTAGATTTACCGGAACCTGATAATCCAGTAATAACAACCAGTTTATTTCTGGGAATAACAACATCAATATTTTTTAGGTTGTGCAATTTTGCACCTTTTATAATGATGTTTTCTTTTGGATTAACGTCTAAAACTGTAGTGTTCATAGGATTGTTGAGCATATAATTTTGCAAAGATACGTTATCTATTTAAGCTGATAAAATGCGTTATTGTTAGATAAAATGTTAAAATTTGGTACGAAATTTTGTTTTTTCGGAATGATTGTTGTTATATTTACCACGTAATCATTAAAAAACATCTGCGTATAGCATAATATTACTTTAAAAAATTAACACCTTGCTAAGAAGCATGCTTCTGGCTACTAAGAGTAATATTATGAAAAGAGAACTTATCCAAGACGCAGAGTTGGTCAGCAACTACATTAGAGGAGACGAAAGTGCACTATCGGTATTGATTGAAAGGCATAAGCAAAAAATTTACAGTTTTATTTATTCTAAAGTATACGATAGAGATATTACTGAAGACATTTTTCAAGATACCTTTATTAAAGTGATTAGAACCTTAAAACGAGGAAAATATAACGAAGAAGGTAAATTTTTACCATGGGTAATGCGAATTGCACACAACCTCGTCATTGATCATTTTAGAAAAAACAACCGTATGCCTAAATTTGATAACGCGGGCGAGTTTAGTATTTTTTCGGTATTGAGCGACTCTAGTCTTAATGCGGAAAAAAGTATGATAAAAGACCAAGTAGAATCTGACGTTAGACGTGTTATAGAAGAATTGCCAGAAGATCAAAAACAAGTGCTTTTAATGCGCATGTATCAAGATATGAGTTTTAAAGAAATATCTGAGCGTACAGGTGTAAGTATTAATACTGCGCTAGGAAGAATGCGTTATGCGCTTATAAATATGCGTAAAGTTATAGAGCAGAACAATATAATTTTAACAAATTAATACAATAAAGTGTTTTAAGTTGCGTTTTAGCCATATAATAATCCTAAAATTGGTAATATGGCAAAC